>JBFLYA010000078.1:10049-16304 GCA_040757115.1 bacterium
AAGAGTAGAATAGGGTCAGACCTTGAATGTAGAAAGCAGTTCCTTTTACATTCAACATTCACGGTCTGACCCCAAAATAGTTCCAAAATAGTTCAAAAATAGTTCAAAAAGAATGTAGGTCAGGCTCCGAAGGAGTTGAGTTTGGATAGAGGATATGATGAGATTGAAGTAAGAGAACATGTAGAGAAAGATGAGACAAAAGCCTATATTAGTCTTGCCAAAAGGGAAAACAAATATGGTGTTTATTCCACAGAGATGTTTGAGTTCAATAAAGAAGGTGATCTTCTTTGTCCAGCAGGAAAGCAAATGAAGAGGTTGGGTAAGAAACCTCGTAAAGATAGGAAGATAAGGTTTGAAGGGATAGCTTGTGGTGAATGTGAATTGAGAGGATTTTGTACTACTGTAAGTTACCGAACAGTAGAGATTATTGAAGATGAGCATAAGAGGAGACAACAAGCAAGGGAATTAAATCAAACACCTGAACATAAGAAAGCGATAAAGATGCAATTAAGGATTGAAGCAGGTATTGGTCATCTAAAAGATTATCATCTGTTGCGGAGAGCATTTTATCGAAATAAAGAGATGATAAGGATTCAACAGTTGATGTCAGTAAGTTCAGCAAATATTGAAAAACTTGTTCGGGCAAAGGGTCATATGGAATTATAAGGTTTATTATTTCTGGTAAAGGCTATCGTTTTTCTCAATATAGGAGTGTTTTAAATGCTATAATTTTACCTCAGAGAGGAGAAAGATTTAAGATTTTAAAGATAGCATTCATAAAACCCGGTTTTTAAGTTGTCGGACTTCTTATGTTAAAAATTAAAGTCAAAACCGATAAGAAAAAAAGGTAGATTTTATGTCAACAGCCTGTCGAATTGAGAAAATAGTTGACGAAGTCAAAGGTGTATGATATTATAAAAGTATTATGGCAAGACCATGGAGAGTACAATATGAGGATGCAGTTTATCATGTTATGTCAAGGGAAGTTGCTCAAGGGAGGATATTTCTCATTGATGAGGATTGTCATCGATTTTTAGATTGTCTTGAGAAAACTTTTTAAAAAAAAAGTAGAAAGTATTCTTAATTTTCTTTTCGAGGTCTGACCCCATATCCTTCTTATAGTAGTATGTAGCGAAGGTCGATTTATTCTTGCATGAAGTAAATTAAGTAAAAATTCAGAAGGCAGGAATAGGAAAAGCTACTATAATTTTTAACAAAAGGAGGTGATAAAAGATGAAAAAGGCGATATTAACAACACTGTTAGCAATAAGCTTTATGCTCACTATGACTGCAACTGCGATAAGTCATCGGGTGATCACTGTGTGGTTATGTGATTCTGATAATTATGTGTACGAATTAGGAGTAGAGATGCCAAGTCCGGGTGCAACCCTCCCTCATTTCGATCTCGCTGGTTATCGCTTTATAGGAACACCAACAGTAAATGCTGAACCGTACCCTGTTGATGGCGCTGCATTGCTAGACTACTGGAACTTTCTTCAAATAGGGTTGGAATGCCAATGTTTGTGGCTTCTAAACAACGAGCAGTTCATATTTACTGTCTACAATGTACGGGCAGTTCTCAGCTACGATTACGAGGACAACCAATGGAAAGGGACACTACATTGGCGCAATCCGGACAAGAATAGGCAGGGAATAGCAACAAAGGCATGGTTACAATTTACACCACCACCACCACCAGGACCGCCTCTCACTCCTCGTGAGTGATTAAAGGAGGGGAGCAGAGGGGGTCAGACCTCGAATTGAGAAAATAGTTGACGGAAAGGAATTAGGGTCAGACCTTGAATGTAGAAAGTAGTTCCTTTTACATTCAACATTCACGGTCTGACCCCAAAATAGTCCTCAGAAGAATAGCACGCTGATAATGCGGATATTCGCGGATATAAGATAGAAGACAGAAAAAAGAGAAAAAAATCAGCGAAAATCCGTTAAATCCGCGTCATCCGTGTTCTATTCTTACGGCTATTTTCATGAGAATCAACTTCTTTTCGGACATCTCACTTTCTACTTAAAAAAACTGTGAGGTAAAAAAAGAACTGTAAATTTTGGAGGTGTAAAAAAATGAAGAGATATGTAATATTATTAGTAATGGGATTAGTAATATCCTTTACTTATGTTCAGGCTAAGACAAATGAAAAAGCTGGGATGTGCGCTGCTCAGTTTTTGAAAATAGGTGCTGGGGCAAGACCGTCTGGTATGGGTGAGGCATTTTGTGCTGTATCCAATGATATTAATGCTGTTTACTGGAATCCAGCCGGCCTATACCAGATTAATCAAAAACAAGCAACCTTTATGCACAATGAATGGCTGTATGATATTAAATATGAATTTTTAGCCTATTGTCAGCCGACAGACAGAGGGGTGAGTGCAGTTAGTCTGATTTATCTACGAATGGGTGATTTAGAAGGAAAAGATATGAATGATAACCCAATTGGGGATTTTTCTGCTTACGATTGTGCCTTGAATATCGCCTATTCATTAGCGGCAAATAAAAATACTTATTTGGGAATTACGGGAAAACTTATCCAGCAAAAGATAGAAAATGAAAAGGCAAAGGCTCTTGCTATAGATATTGGTATTTTGCATTTAGAATCAGCAAAAGAGGGATTTAAAACCGCGGCTGTGGTGCAAAACTTAGGCTCAAAATTAAAATTCGTTCAACAGCCTGAAAATTTACCACTTACTTATAAAATGGGTATTTCTTATAAAAGAAATAAATTACTCTTAGCCACGGATATAACTAAACCAGAAGATAATAACACCAGAATAAATATTGGTGTAGAATATCTTTTTAATCCTACTTTAACCCTCCGGGCAGGCTACAATTCACAAAACGACCTGGATTCAGGTTGGACGGTTGGAGCCGGAGTTAACTTAAAATCCTCACAATTTGACTATGCCTTTGTGCCTTACGGTGAATTAGATGATACACATAGATTTTCAGTGATTATAAAGTTTTAATATATTGGTATCATAAGATGATTAATCAATCAACTACTAAATTTTATTGTCAGGAATGTGGCTATGAATCATTGAAATGGCTTGGGAAATGTCCTGGATGTGAAAAATGGAATACATTCGTAGAAGAAATTAAACTTCCTGCCTCAAAATATCCTTCTTTAGCCCCTTGCGAACCAAAATCTATTTCTGACATTGAAATCTCAGAAGAAGAAAGATTATTAACTAAAATTAACGAATTTGACCGAGTTTTAGGTGGTGGAATAGTGCCAGGAGCATTAATTTTAATTGGTGGTGACCCGGGAATTGGAAAATCAACATTACTCCTTCAATCGGCAAATGCGTTGAGTATCGAATATGGGTTGTTATTATATGTTTCTGGTGAAGAATCATTACAACAAATTAAATTAAGGGCAAATAGAATAAATGCTGATTCTAAAAATCTACATATTCTTACAGAATGTAACCTTGAATACATCATCAACAAAATAGAAGAGATAAAACCCAAGATAGTGATTATTGATTCTATTCAGACAATTTATAAATCAGAATTAGGTTCTTCTCCTGGCAATATTGGTCAGGTGCGCGAATGCACCACCTCATTAATGTATTTAGCCAAACAAAAACAAATTGCTATCTTTATCATTGGTCATGTAACCAAAGAAGGGGCAATTGCTGGACCCAGGGTATTAGAACATATAGTTGATACCGTGCTTTATTTTGAAGGGGCACAGTATAATACTTATCGAATTTTAAGGGCAGTAAAAAATCGTTTCGGGTCAACAAATGAGATTGGTGTATTTGAAATGCAAGAAAAAGGACTGGTTGAGGTAAATAGCCCCTCATCAGCATTTTTGTCTCAAAGACCAATAGGCGTTTCTGGTTCTGTAGTTACAGCCAGCATAGAAGGAACAAGACCTATTCTGGTTGAATTGCAATCTCTGGTCAGCCCGACTAACTTTGGTCTGGCAAAAAGGGAAACTCTGGGCGTAGATTACAATCGCACCGCACTCCTGTTAGCGGTTTTAGAAAAACGCATGGGATTACATCTTGGAATATACGATGTTTTTGTCAATGTAACAGGTGGAATGAAAATTGTAGAACCCGGCGCAGATTTAGGCATTGCCTGTGCTGTGGTCTCAAGCCTTAAAGATAAACCCATTGATTCCAAAATCGCCATTGTTGGCGAGGTAGGCTTAGCCGGTGAGGTTAGAGGAATAAGTTATATTGAAAAAAGGATAGAAGAGGTAAGTAAACTGGGATTTGAACGCTTTATTTTACCAGAATATAACTTAGCGGGACTAAAATCTTATTCAATTGACTTAATAGGGGTCAAAAATCTGAAAGAGGCTTTAGAAAATGTCAAACTGAATCAATAAGCAGTGAACAGAAGCCTACTAACCACTATTCACTGCTCAGTGTTTACCCTCTTTTCTATCTCTATCATTAATAAGCAGTTATGAAATAAGTAAAAAAAGTTTATTTTTTTCTTTTGACTTTTGAGATTAATTATGCTATAATAATTGCAAGGAAGCAAAAAATGATGTTTAATGTAGGTGATAGAATAGTATATCCTCTACATGGAGCAGGAATCGTAGAGTCAATTGAGCACCATGAGGTACTGGGAAAAAATCAAAGTTATTATGTTCTAAGATTATTAATGGATAAAATAAGAATAATGGTGCCAACTTCATCAGTAGAAAAGGTGAAATTAAGAGGAGTTATCTCTGGAGGTGAGGTATCAAAAGTAATAGAAATTTTAAGAAAAAAAGATGATGAAATAAATTATATTTCTGATTGGAAGACAAGGTATGCAAATAATTTAGAAAAGATGAAAAGTGGTTGCATTTATAAAATAGCTGAAGTAGTAAAAAATCTTTCTTCACGCCATAAAAAACATGGATTATCATCTATAGAAAAAAGGCTTTTTGATAATGCTTTATCAATGATTGTTAGTGAAGTATCTTTTGCTAAGGATATTGATATTAAAGAATCAATTGCTATGATTGAGGAAATATTATAAATAATAATAAAATTTTGTAATTATCTTACAAAAATCTTTTTAAACAGAATTTTTAGAGGCGTAGGGGAAAAAATTATTTCTTCTACGCCTTTTTTTCATCAAGGTTTCACGAAATCTAAAGGAGGTAAAAAAATATAATGAGAAGGATTTTGTTTGTTCTTCTTTCCGTAGTAGTCGGATTCCTTATTGGTTATTTGAATAATCAATATTTAATGGGATTCTTAGTCGGATTAGGCTTCGGACTTACTATTATTGGAATAGAGGTATGTTTAGTTCGAGTTCAAGGAGTAAAGGTTGTTTTTGCTGGATTAGGGTTAATGTTGGGATTAATCATTGCCAATTTATTAGCCTTATCCTGTGTATATCTCCCTGAAATTCAAAGATTCTCGATGTATCTGCATTTGGCTCTATGTTTAATTTTTGGATATCTGGGAATGATAATTGCGGTAAAGAAAAAAGAGGATATATTAAAGACATTTACCTTTACCAGGATTCAATCTGAAGCAAAAGAAAAAGAAAAAGTCTCTAATGCGGAACTAAAAATATTAGATACGAGTGTCATTATTGACGGAAGAATTGCTGATATATGCGAAACGGGTTTCATAGAAGGAATTTTAGTTATACCCCGCTTTGTTCTAAAGGAGTTACAAAAGATTGCCGATTCTTCTGATTCACTAAAAAGAAATCGCGGCAGAAGAGGATTGGATGTGCTCAATAAGATACAAAAAATGGTTAATATTCCAGTTAAGATAGACGAAACTGATTTCAATGACATTAGAGAAGTAGATAGTAAATTAGTGCGATTAGGAAAGTTATGCGGTGGAAAGGTATTTACTAATGACTTTAATCTAAATAAAGTTGCTGAATTAGAAGGGGTTCGAGTATTAAATATAAATGAATTAGCCGAATCATTGAAACCTGTAGTTCTTCCTGGCGAAGAGATGAATGTTCATGTTATTAAAGAGGGTAAAGAATTTAGTCAAGGCGTGGGTTATTTAGATGATGGAACAATGGTTGTTGTCGATAATGGCCAGGATTTCATAGGACAAAAGGTAAAAGTAATCGTCAGCTCTGTCTTACAAACGACTGCGGGCAGAATGATATTTGCTAAATTAGAAGAGGGGCGTATGTAAAAAATAGTTGACAGGGTGACCGAGAATTACAGAGAAGCAAAATTCGTAACCGTTCAGGTCTTGAATTACTAATATTGATTGAGATTTCGGAACACTTACAAAATATTGAATGTAGAATGTAGA
>JBFLYA010000079.1 GCA_040757115.1 bacterium
AATTGGCATTCAAATGCAGGTATTACAAAAACTAAAGTGGATGCACTTTATTAAAGGAGGTGTGAATCTTATGTGGATATTAAAATTAAAAGGAAGGAGGTTCATTTTAGCTTTACTTACTGTGTCCATTATTATGTTAAGTGGCATGGGAAGGTATATAGATGTAGATGGGCTGCGTTTTAAACCCAGTTGGAAACCAGATGATTGGTGGATAGTTAAAAGTTTCTTAGCTTACCAAATGCCAGAACGGGGAGATGTAAGACCATCTCCAATTCCAGAAGAAAAGAGATTCCGAGTTCACCGTTTTGATGTAATTGGATTGGAAAAAGTTGATAAGGAAAAATGTTATGTAGTAAAACTTCAATTTGTTCGTTCAAATGTGCGAGAGGCATTCCCAGAAGAACCATTTACCTTGTTATATTATAGAGAAAAGGATTTGACTTTAAGAAAGATAGTGCCATACACAAAAGAAGGAAAGCGAGTCATCAAAATTAATATATTTGGTAAGCCTTGTGAAGTTGCTGAAGAATATGATATTTCTGCTCCAGTTCTTCGTGATTATGTAGATGGCGGTGGTATACCACTTTCCTTCCCACGATTTGATCTTCCTGGAACATATACAGCCCCAAGAGATATTATTAAGCCAGATAGACCAGGAGTTACTTTTTCTGATGAGAGATTATCTGACCAAAATATGGAGATAATTTGGGAGGAAAAAGATAATAAAAAGAATGAGATTCTTAAAATAACCTTGAGTAGAGATAATGTTCTAGCAAAACGACAGTTCGAAGTAGTTCAACACTGGGTTCAAGGAAAACCTTGGTGGATTTATGCTAAAGAGATATGGGATGATGGAGTACGGTGTGAATCTATCCTTTTGGAATATGGAGATTATAAGGATAAAATAAAATAGAAATATAAAAGGACTTTTTTAGGAGATTTAGATGTTTATCTTTCAGAAAAATATAATGAAAGAGTTAATAATTTTTTCCTATATCTTTGTATTAGTGGAAGGTTGTTCTGGAGAGAAAGGCATCAAAACACTGGAAGATAATAATATTTTATCAGTGTTATTGAAACCTAAAGACCAAGACAAGTTTAAGTTTGGAGAAATATCAGAGGCAGTATTTATTTTGAAAAACCATTCCAATAAAGCAATAGTTGTATTAAATATCAAACCTATTACAAATCATGGTGAAGATTCCATCGTTCTTTCGAGTAGTGCATACGGAAGCATTAGTAAATTAGACAATGAGGACGCTTACTGTTATAATGGAATGATACAATGTGCTACTTCGATGCTCTTTCACGCTTGTTTGTTGCTGCCCAATCAAGAGGTATTAGTTTTATGTAACTATCGTCCGATTTCTAAAACTGAATGTTTTACGGTTGAATATGTTTCTGCAAAAGATAAATATGATGGGACACTCAAGTCCCTGAGTCCACTTAACATTTATCTGATAGATAAGAATAAGAAAAATGGTTGGAGTAGTAGTATATATCGTCCTTTTGTGGAAAAGAATTGGCTTAATATATGTAAAGAGACACCTCAAACTGGTCAAGTTGGTCCTGATATTTCAGAGAGGGCGGTTATAATTCCTGGATTACCTGCAAGACCTACAGTACTAACAACTAAGGTATCGATAGAGTTAGAAAATGGAACATTTTCTGTGGAATCTGCTCAAAAAGTTGCTACTAAAATTTTAGGTTCACAACTAAGTAATATTCAGCTTGGTTATAGTAGTGCACTTGGCGGATATATTGTTTTAGAAAGGAATTTTTCCTGGCTTCTTAGAAATGATTATCAGGAAAACCGTGGTAGACTACTCTCTCATTTTCCCCTAACAATGTTGAAAGATATAGATTCATTTGGAACTGTTACAATTTGTATTGGCAATAAGCAGGAAGGATTTGGTCCGGAAAGACATGATGCTGGTTGGAAATTCTGGAATATTTACACTGTTGGTTATGGTGATGGGATGTATACACGAGGAGAATTCATTCAGATTAACAAAACGAGTTTGGTAGATTTTTTAGAACAAGTTAAGGAAAAAGATGGAAAGATTACAGAGTATAAATACTTCTTTCGCTCAAGATATTTTGTTCTTGAATTACCTAAAATGTAACAAAAACAAAAATTTGCAAAAAGGAGGCCTTTTCACTATGAAGAACCAATATTTAAGTTTTTTGGTATTAGTGATAGTAAGCATTTCAGGTATCGTATTTGCAGAAGAGGTAGTAAAGAAAGAAACTATACCAGTATTAAAGATTGATAAAAAAATTAATACTATTGAGCAACCTGTAAATCCAGTAGCACCGCAAGAGTCAATAAAAATTAAGCAACCTTTACCTATACCTAAAATTGAGACAATAAAGGATTTTAATTTTAAGGTAACAGGATATGGTGATACTGAGATAATCTTCTTCTCACCTCATATAATTCCACTTAAGAC
Organism: bacterium; assembly: GCA_040757115.1. Classification (NCBI taxonomy): domain Bacteria; species bacterium. The sequence continues at coordinate 2,454 of JBFLYA010000079.1, forward strand.
TTCACCTGAAGAGATGTATCGAATAGGAGATTATCTCCAGGCTAAAGGTGTTTATCGAAGGGATTACCAAACAGAAGTTAATTATATTGATGTGATTAAGATTAATCCAGAAAACCTATCCGAGATTAGCTATTTAAAGATATTCATTAAGGGTAATTTATCTTTATCTTATTATAGTTATGTAGAAGTAGAAGGTGAGATTAGTAATATTCTGTCACCTGATTCGGTTTTAGTAGATAGGTTAACCCATTGGGAAAAAATAGAGATAGATACAGAGGCTATCTATGATGAATGTGCAAATGAGATTATGCTACAAGCAGATATTATTCCAAGCAGCAACAGAAAACCCAGAGATAGCTCAATGGCTAAAGAAAGAATATAGTGTATCAAAAATTCCAAAGGAATATATAGAAAAATTACCTGATGCTAAATATAGAGAAATAGTAGGTTATGATTTTACTAATGAGTTGGTTACATGTACTTTTGAAGGGGATGAATTAATTAAAAATCCAAAATTTGCAGTATCTATGTTTATTAAATGCTTGTATGATGATAAGTATAAGAAAGTAGCAAAAATGCAGATCTCTTTCCGTAAGATTGCTAAGGGGCAATTAGGTAGTTATTGAAAGGAGAAATTATAATGCTGAGATTATCTTATTATGGAGTAACATTATTATTGATATTGTTATCATCTGTCTTAAATGCTCAGGCAGATAATAACAACTCTCCTTTTCCTCTCATTGGCATATTTGGCACTTTGGGAAATGGAGATGGTGAACTTCAACATCCATGCGGATTAGCAGTAGATGATATAAACGAATGGATTTATATTGCCGATACCGGTAATAATAAGATAAAGAAGTTCAATCGATTTGGAGACTTCCAGGATTCATTCGGAGGAGTAGGTACTGAGGATGGCAAGTTTATTCATCCTTACGGAGTAGCAGTAGATACTACTAATGATGATATTTATGTTGTGGATACGGTCAATCATCGTATTCAAAAATTTCATATTGCTCAAGGTACTTATACATTTATACTAAAATTTGGTGAGATGGGTAGTGGCAATACACAATTTTACTTACCAAGAGATATGGATGTTGGTCATGATGGTAATATTTATGTTTGTGACTCTGGCAACCAGCGAATACAAAAATTTAATACATCAGGAGACTGGTTAAATACTATTGGTCAAGATGCAGGATTACTATATCCTTATGGATTAGATGTAGATACTGATGGCAATATTTATGTTGCAGATACCTATCATCACCGTATTGTAAAATTTAATTCAAATGGAAACTTTTTAATGGAATTTGGTACTCATGGAACAGGTCCTGGTGAGTTTTATTTCCCTCGAGATGTAGGAGTAGATAGTAGTGGTAATATCTTTGTTGCTGATACAGAGAATTATCGAATACAAAAATTTGACTCAAATGGTGAATATCTTAACTCATTTGGTGTATTTGTTGACTTTCTATCTCCACAAAAGGTAGTCATAGATAAAAACTATAAACTTTATGTAATCGATTCCAATACTAACAAATTACGCATTTATGATGTCAGTGATTATATAAGCAATGTATTTGCAAAGCCAAATCCTTTCTCACCAGATAATGATACCTTCCTGGATACTACCTATATTCATTATACCATTCCAGAACCAGCAAAAATAACTATTACTATTTATGATAATACCAGTAGTTTAGTCCGAACTTTATTAGAAAATGAAGAAAGATTTACTTCTTCAAATGCAGAAGAATGGGATGGTAAAGATGATTACGGTATTACAGTTGTTGAAGGAATATATACCTGTAAGATAGATGCAGTAAATGCAGTTAATTATCATGCCCCACAGGTATCATGTGAAGTAATGGTATATTATCCTAAAGGGCAAATTTCAGGGACAGTAACTGATGGGATAAATCCTATAGAAGGAGCAGTTGTTACCGATGGGATAAGATATAATATAACGGATAAAGATGGTAACTATACTATAAAAAATGTCCCGGCAGGTGTTTTTACTGTAATAGCAAGTAAGAGTGGTTACAGTAGTGCAGGGCAACAGGTTATAGTTGGAATAGAAGAGATAGTTACAGGAATCAATTTTATACTGGTACCTATATCTGCCGCAGGACAAATGTCAGGTAAGGTAGCTGATGATAAAATGAATCCAATAGAAGGAGCAATAGTATCAGATGGAGATAGACATGACATAACCAATGCCGATGGTGAGTATACAATAAAGAATATCCCAGATGGGACATATACAGTCACTGCCAGTAAAGAAGGCTTTAAACCAGCATCTCAATCGGTTACAATAACAGATGGAGGAATAGTTGTAGGAGTAGATTTTATGCTTGAATCAGAAGTTAACCATCCACCTGTATTAGACCCAATTGGAGATAAAGAGGTTGATGAAGGTAAATTATTAGAGTTTATTATTACTGCTACTGATGAAGATGATGATATTTTAATCTTTGAGGTTGAGAATTTACCAACAGGAAGTACATTTATTGATGCTAAATTCAGTTGGAGACCTGCTTATGACCAGGCAGGAACTTATCCAGTTACTTTCAATGTCTATGATGCTAAGGGCGGTACAGATACTGAAACTATCACAATTACAGTAAATGATATTATTCCTCCACGCTATGTTTGGATGTATAAATTTGAAAAATTTGATAATAATGAGGTAATTGACTATTTATGTAACATGGAAATTAATGGAGTATTTCTTAGTCTTGATGTTAGGAAGATTAATGAAGGAAATCCCAATTACTCTGCAACATATACGGCTAAATTACAGGATTTCATTAACCAGGCTAATACTGAAGGTATTGAAGTTCATGCCATGACACTTGAAGACCCTAATTTTACCTATGAATCAGAGCATCAAAAGGGAATAGACCTGGTAGAGGATGTAATTGCATATTGCAGAAATAATCCTCTTTTAGCATTAAAAGGTGTACATATTGATACTGAGCCACATGCATTAGATGAATGGCAAGATGGAGACTGGAACATACGAGAAATATTGATGCAGTCGTATGTACTGCTACTTAGTAAAATCAGAGATACTTTAGATGCTAATTCTGATGTCAACCTCCATTTTTCTGCCGGTATTGCCTGGTGGTACAATGAAAAGGCTAATGAAGGAAAACTACCTTCTGGTGATACCTCAAACTTAGCAAAATATCTACAAACAGTAGTTCCAATGGTGTATGTCTCACCTGATGGAATAATAAGTCGAGTAGAAGATGAAATTGAGGAGGCAGATACTATTGTAGGTATCAAGGTAGAAGATTTCTTTAACTTTTATAAAGAACTTAAAGATACTATGGTTAAAATTGATAAAGAGTTTGAGAGCAAAACTCATTATAAAGGTATTTCCGTATTCGAATATAAGACAATGAAAGAGCTATACTTATTACCTACAATTACTATCTTTACAGATAAACCCGAATATTATACTAATGATACTCTCACCATAACAGCCTATGTTACTAATCGTGGTAATGATGTTAATGTTGATGTAAAGATTTGGCTAAAACTTCCAACTGATAAGTTAATATCATTGATAAATATGTATAATTATACTTTGAAACAAGGTATTGATTTTGAGGTTGATATATTTTACCATACCTTTGTTGGTAGTGAGCCACCTGGAGTGTATCTTGGAGGCAGTCGATTCTTAAATTTAATAACAGGTAATATTACCAGTGAGGATTTTACCTCTTTTGAATTTTTAGGTAGCTCTTATTAACTACTATATTTATCCGTGCTAATCCGTGTTAATCAGTGGCTGAATAGTTACTTATTTTCAATACATTTATTGTAAGCGTTCAGCAGTCAGCCATCAGTTGTCAGCTTATATACAAAAGTGTTATTCTTTGTCAGGACGGATTTTTAATGTTATAGTTTCTATTTAAAACTCAATCCCTTTTCTTCTCTGAATTCCTGAGTCATAAGGATGCTTTATTTTTTTTATCTCACTAACTAAATCTGCTTTTTCAATTATTTTCTGCGTTGCCCCACGACCAGTCAAAACCAATTCCATGCCTGGCGGTTTAGATTCCATTAGTTCTATTATTTCTTCCTCCTTCAAGAAGCCGTCCCGCAAGGAAATTAGAATTTCATCAAGTATCAGCATATCGTAGCGATTTTCCTGGTAGAGATTTTTAATAAACTTCAGTCCCTTCTGGCATTCTTCCCGCATCTCGTTGTAGGTAACATCTTTGAAGAAATGTGGGTGTTTTTTGGCAACCCCAAAAATATCCACTCCAATTTTTTCTAAGATTTGATGTTCGCCAGATTTCCATCGTGCTGGGGCTTTATGGAAATAAACATATCCCACTTTGAAATTATGCCCCTTTGCTCTCACCGCAAGACCAACAGCCGCCGTTGTTTTACCTTTACCTTCTCCAGTATAAATCTGAATCAATCCCCTTTTTTTCATTAAACAATTCACCCCTTTAGAGTTGAAATACCGATATTGCCCCTTGACAGTAAATTAATTTTAAATGATTTTGCATAAATTCGTGATATAATCTTTTCTCTTCCTTATTTTGAAAAGAGAAGTAATCAAAATATTTACTTAGCCACTGGCTACCTATTTCATTATAAAGTAAATGGGTTACGCCTGATTTCTTTAAATTATCTATCAGGTCTTTTTTATTTTTGGATTTACGGATTAATTCAAGGATGATATTGGTATCGAATTGCGTACTGACTAATTTATCCTGCTGACAATAGTAACTTCGCACCTCGCCAATAAATAAAATCTTACTTTCTTTTGGTAAATGCTGATTAATATATGAAATAACATCATAATAATCTTTAATGATTGATTTTTTAAGGAGAAATTTTTCACATCCATCTTTTTTTAAGCACATCAGATAAGAATTTTTATAGACAGTTTTTGAGACATTAAATAAATTCCATAACAGGCAAATAGCCAGTAAAAGATAAAGGTATTTGAACTTCGAAATCACATAGCCTATGACAACACATAATAAAACAAAACAAGGCAAACTAAACCTATCTACTGCACAAACATAAGACCAGAACAAAAAGAAAATCCCACAAAAGGTAAGTAAATATTTGAGGTTAAAATCTAATTTTTTAAGTTTCAGAAGGAAGGGTAGAGAAATAATGAATATTGGACCTACCGGGATTTTTACACCCGTATCCATCCCACCCCATTTAAAACATATATTCCAGAAGAAGATAAATGGTTTTAATAACAGGTGTTCTCCGGCACTATATCTGGTCATCTCATGAAGATACCGGCTCTGGTGAATTTGACTCCAATTTTTCCCACCAAAAGTATCGTAAAGCAATGGGAAAACAGGATTGCCGGTAAAAATAAGGTTTTTTATCAGCCATGGGACAACAGGTATCAAGGCAAATACCCCAAAAATAATCGTTGTTTTAATTGCTTTTAAAATCCCGTCTTGCCGCCACTTCCCAATTAAAATACTTAAAACTAAAATCCCAAATCCAAACCCGCCAAAATACTTAACACCAATAGATAATCCACAGGTTAGTCCAGACAGCAATAACCATCCATAAGTCTTTTCTTTATACCAAACTAAAAACGCATAAACCGCTAAAATCTCATAAAAAGTAATGGCAAAATCATTAAAGGCAGATGTAGCCACAAAAATGGCTAATGGCATACTACAAAAAGATAAAACAGATAAAAAGGCAACCTTTGGAGTAAAATATCTTCTCGCTAAAGAGTAAATACTCAATCCCGATAATATCCCAAATAAAAAATGTATTAATTTAGCCAGCAAATCTCCATTTAATAAAAGTCCAAGAGTGAAAAGCATTTCGGTATTAAAGGTATAGTTTGAAAAGCAATTATAGGGTAGATAGATAATCTTATGATGTTTAACATAAATTTCGGGCACGGCTAAATGATAAACCAGGGCATCAAAGGTAACTGTGGGAACCAGGACTAAAATTATGGCTAAGATGAGGGTAAGTGCAATGAAAAAACTGCAAATTAAAGAAAAGGGATTTAAATTAATTTTTACAAGAAATTTTCTTAAAAGGTATAAAATTTCACAATAAAAAATGCCTGCTAACAGCACAAATATTAAATAAAAGACCCAATCATAAAGCAAGCCTGATAATCCGAGGCATAACACAAGATAAGATACACATCCCAATCCTAATCCGGTTGAAAATATTAGTTCCTCTAAAAAACTATGTGTTTTAATCTTAAGGATTTTGAGTATCTTCAGCCCCAAACAGAAGGAAATTAGTATCAGAAGAAACAATTGACTAATTTCAGTTAACCTAAGATTCGCCAGATTTATCATCTTATTACCATTGTATCTAACACCTAACAGATTGTCAAGCAATTTAATTTTTATATGGGTTATTAACTGGAAGTTTACATAGGATAATACCCATAAATAAGGCATGAGAATAATCGTTCCGTTAGGAACATAATATCGGTAGGAATAGATAGACAAATCAATCAGTTCCGTAGGAACGATATATTGGTAGAAAATTTATGGAAAGCCATTTACCGATATATTGTCCCTCTGGGACATTATTTGTATGATATTTATTTCTACCGATATGTTCTCCCTATGGGACATTAAATGAAGGATGAGGTAGAATTTTCACATTCTATTTTTTCCCATTTTATCATAAGAAATGGGAGAAGGCAAGCCAAATGGACATAATTGTCTAAAAATATAGAGAGTTATAGCACTAATTTGACATAGTGTAGTAATGGTTCACACATAACTTGTTAATTCACTACGAGTATTTAATTCTAAGTAATGTTTTGAATAATAACTGCTATAGTCGTAACTATTCAGCCACTGATTACCATGGATTAGCACGGATAAATAACAGAGGAGAGAAAGCACAGTGGTAGGAACAGAGCTTGTTCCTATCCGTTCCGTAGGCGGAAGAACTACAAGGGTTGTCCTTATAACTCTAAGGACAGGCAAGTCTCCCAAATACGATTAGCGGGATTTTCCGTGTTTCATCTGTGTACATCCGTGGCTGAATCGTTACCATATTTTTACCTATATCTGAACGCTTACAAAAAATCTTGCGTCCAATAAAAATCAGTATCTCATCCGTGTTCATCTATGGCTGAACAGTTATGATATTTTTTACCTTACTACTTTGATTGTTTTTAAAGTTGGGGCTTCGGGGCCATTAAATCGCATTCCAGCTTTAGACTCAAGATTAATATAATCAATAATCCCTTGAGATATTCTTTCCCCGGGAAAAAGAAGAGGGATACCAGGAGGGAAAGGAACAATTAATTCAGCTGAAATTTCTCCGGATGCGTGAGTGAATTCTATCGTCTTGTGCTTACCAAAGACAGCATCATGTGGAGTTAAAACCTGTTCTGGTAAATCATGTAAGAAGTTTATTAATGGACTATATTTTTTAGATAGCTCTTGTGTTTTTAAAGTATTTATTTCTTCTTTAGAAGTAAAATCCCGCAAGCAAAAAAGTAGATAATCTATATCTTGCTCAGTATCTCCGATACTTATAATCAGGACAATGTTAAACAAATCTGACATCTCTATTTTAATCTTATATTGTTCTTGAAGGATTCGCTCTACTTCATACCCAAGGCAACCTATTTTCTTAACTGTAATTGTTATTCGAGTAGGGTCTAAATCGTAAACTCCGGGTTTGCCAATTAGTTCTTTACCAAAACAGGACAACCCGGGGATTTTATTTACCTCATTTCGTACTTTTGTAGCTAATTCAATTGTTTTTGTTAATAGTTTTTCACCTTCGGTTGCCATTTGCATACGAGCACAATCAAGAGAGGCTCTTAAAATACAAGAAGGACTTGTAGTTTGCAGTAGACTAAGGATTGACTTAACTCGCGCAGGATTTATGCTCTTTCCTTTAATATGAAGCATAGATGCTTGTGTCATCCCAGAAAGCAATTTATGGGTGCTATTAACACACATATCTGCTCCTGCCTCCATAGCGGAAGTGGGAAGTAAAGGATGAAATTTAAAATGAGCTCCCCAGGCTTCATCCACTAAAAGTAACTTATCATAATGATGGGTAATTTGGGCTATTTTTTCAATATCCGTGGTCAATCCATAATAGGTTGGATTAACTATAATTACTGCCTTTGCTTGAGGATGTTTTTTGATTGCCTCTTCGACATCCTCAGGGGTAACATTATAAGGAATATGTAACTCCTCATCCATCTCAGAGGGTATAAATACCGGGACTGCACCAGCTAAGATAACTCCAGAGATAATGGATTTATGAGCATTGCGAGGAACAATAATCTCATCTCCAGAACTACAAACAGAGAGAATCATTACATGGATACCACTTGTCGTCCCATTCACTAAGAAGAAAGATTTATCGGCGCCATAGGCTTGTGCAGTAAATAATTGTGCCTCTTCCAACACCTTCTCATAATTCTCTATATCATCTATATCCAGGTCTAATTTGAGGACTTCTTCTCCTACAAATTTGCGGAATTTTTCAGTACAACCCTTTCCTTGTTTATGTCCAGGAGTATGAAAAGGTAGTGTCTTATCCTCTACATATTTAATCATGGCATCAAAATATGGTGTCTGATATTGTGTTAACATCTTATCCTCCAACTACTATATTCTCTGAATATTTTTTATACCAAAAATACATGATTATACCATACCCAATTATTGGAATGAATATAGTCAATAAGGTATATGGAATTAAACCTAATAATACTAATATCGCAAACAAAACAAAGATTACTACTCCAATACTATCAGTTATAATCCACACCTTAACTTTTGTTGGTGCTTTCTTCCTTCCATGTTCAAAAAACAACAAAATATCCCAAAAAGAATATAAGATAAAAAGACCCGAAACCCAAATCCAATAATAGGTTATTTCTTTTGAGGAAGAAGTATAAATCAGTTTATATATTACAAATAAGATTATTGTATCTGTTGCAAATCGCCATTTAGTTTCTGAATAAGGTTTTTCAAAATCAGTCTCATGAACTATTATCCAATCACTTACGACAACAATGTATGTGAAAAAGAACAAGATATATCCCATTGCACTTGAGATTTTTTCAAAGTTACTAAATCCAATCCCTAATATAACTCCATACATTACATCGATAAAACTAAATAGATATTTTGATTCTTTTTTGACAATAGAGGTCTCTTTATTCATTTTCTAATTTCCAAATCAAATCTTTTGAATTAAATATTCCATATGGAAGTTTATTTGAAACAATATCTTTGAGAAATTCTGGTAATATAAAACAACCTTGATGAATCTCAGGTGTATAATATTTAAAATTCAATCCTCTGTCGTTAATTCTTCTTTTAATTTCTTCAATTTTTATTTCATCAGGTCTAAACGTCTTTGAACCGATAGTAAAACTCCAATAGATCCCAGGATAAGTTGGAACTATTGCGGTATAAACCTTGACCACAGGAAATACTGTTTTCATATTATTGACTACCATTTGAAGCATATTAGGCTGAAATATAGGGGACCCACTCTGTGTAACTATTATTCCACTATCATTCAAATATCGAGCCGCAGTTTGATAGAATTGAGGTGTGAACAAATTTACTGCCTCTCCAATTGGGTCAGTTGAATCTACCAATATTATATCATAAGATTCTTTGCTATTCTGAAGAGTTATGCTTGCCTCAGCAAATATTAAATTTACTCGACTGTCTTTATATGCATCTTTTGATATATCAAGATATTCCTGGCAGATTGAAACTACTTCCTTGTCTAACTCAACCATAGTTACTTTTTCAACAGGATGGCGCAAAACTTCACGCAAAGTGCAACCATCACCACCACCAACAATATAAACAGAACCTGGTTCAGGATGTGTTAGAAGTGGTGAATGAACCAGCATTTCATGATAAATAAATTCATCCGTCTCAGTTAATTGAACGATGTCATCTAAAAGTAACATTTTACCAAATTGATATGAATCTACAATTTTAATATTTTGATAAGCAGATTGCTTTTCGTATAATAGATTTTTAATTTTGTAACTGTGGGCACAATACGGAGTAGCAAAATCTTTAATCCATTCTTCAAACATCTACATTTTCTCCTCTTTGTAATCGCTCAGGTGTAGGTAAAAATATGGTAACTATAACTCAAATGGGTGTGGCTATTCTTAAACGACAGGAGATTTATTGTATCTCCTATGGTTATGTAAAAAAGAGTTAATAAAAAAGTTCCCTTCGGGTATAGATATAAAGTAGCCATCTTAATATCTCTATCAGAGATAGTCTATTTTCAGTTATCTTTGTGTTCTTTGTGTCTCCTTTGAGAACTTTGTGTTTAATAATGTAGGTATCCTTAATTTAACCACAAACCTTACGAAGTTTTTCACAACGCTCACAGAGATATAGATTTATAATGTAATGTTCTTTATAAACAGATTCCTTAAAAAGGAACAGGAAGTCTGTTTTAACCGTCGTCCAAAAGTAGCCACACCCAACTCAAATTTCAAAACGCAAAGATCAAAACTATAACTTAAAACTAAAGAGTTCTCCATCAGTCGCAATAAATCTTAATCAGTCTCTTAGAGAGTTCATAGAGTTATTGTAATTACAATCTCTTAATTCTACAAACTCTTAACTCTATAAACTCTATTAGTTTTAAGGTTTTGAGATGAGGTTTTGAGTTTTGACTTTTGAGTTAATATTGTCCAGCCTAATGGATAGGGCTGAACGGTTACTCCTATTTGTATTTTAATGGTGCACCATGTGGTTTTAAAATCCCTCTTTTAATCTCATGCAAGGTAAAATTTTTTGCCTTGAGTTCTTTTACCAGATAATCTGCGGCATCTTCAGGTTTCAATACTGTTCCACAGGTAAAAACATCACCTGCCGCATAGTTATATTCAGGCCAGGTATGGATGGATAAATGCGATTCTGCGATGACAACTATGGCACTCACACCATGTGGTGAAAATTTATGTGAAGATGTCTTAAGTACAGTAGCACCACAATTTTCTGCCGCAGAGACCAATATGTGCTCTACCTTCTTTTCATCATTTAAGATGTCTTTATCACATTCATATAATTCTATGAGTAAATGTTGTCCCAATGCCTCCATTTCATCTCTCCTATAAAATTTAACCTTAATACTTTACATTAAAATACAGGATTTGTCAAGAAAAATTTTACATCCTTCTATCTCATCGTCTTACCACTTATTACCTTTATACCTGCTTTTACCTTTTTTTTAAATTCGCCAAAGGATTTTATTTTAAGCAATTCCTTGAGGATATATGTTGGTCTTGTGTAAAAATACTTATAGGAATAATCAATTAATTCAAGTAATTCCGCAGAGGTAAGGTTTTCTTCCCAATATTCGGGTTGAAAGTTTTCTGTTGGATTTTGGGCAAAGTCGTGCCAGAAGTCTCTTTTTATAATTCCCTGTTCCAGTCCCTTTTGGTAAATATAGGTAGCCGGAAATGGCGTTGTAATGGTAATGTGGACAAAATCAGGGTTTAGTTTTTTGGCAAATTTTAAGGTTTGTAAAATATCCTCTTTAGTTTCTGTAGGTGAGCCAATCATAAAATAAGCCAGGGTAGAAATTCCTATCTTTTTAGTCAGACGAAATGCCTCTTCTACCTGCGTTAATGTAATTCCTTTCCTTAAAACCTTAAGTATTTTTTCAGTTCCTGCCTCAACACCGTAATGGATTCTTTCACAATTAGCCTGTTTTAATTTTTTTAGCATCGTCTCATCGACTGTATCCACTCGCACCCTTATATCCCAGCCAATATCTAATCTTTCCTTGATAATCTCATCGCAAATATCCAATACTCGTTGTCTATCAATGGAAAAGGTATCATCATAGATTAAAAATTCATTAATCCCCAGTTTAATACATTCTTTCATTTCCAAAATGACATTTTTCGCCGAATGTGCTCTAAATCGTTTCCCAAGGTGAGGTCTTGAACAAAAACTGCAATTATAAGGACAGCCGCGGCTGGTAATCATCGTCGTAATCGGGTTTCGTTTGGCAATCAAAGAAGAGTATTTTTTATAAGGGACCAAATGTCTTGCCGGATGCGGGAGTTCATCTAAATTTGTTATAAAATCTCGCGAGCCGGTATTGTATATTTTCCCATTGGCTTTAAATACTAATCCAGGGATATTCTTTAATTTCTCTAAATCATTAATATTATCCACCAATTCTGCAAAGGTGATTTCTCCCTCACCTAAGACTAAAAAGTCGATTTCAGGGAAAGATATTGTTTCGTTCGGGTAGATATAGATATGTGGACCACCTAAGACAATCTGGATTTCCTTAGAGATATTTTTAATCAGCTTAGCCGTTTTAAGAACATCAATCAATGTAAATGTCATCGTGGTCATTCCCACAACATCAGGATTGGTTTGTCTAATTTTTGATTCCAGTTCGTCGTAGTTTATTCCCTCTACCTGGGAATCCAATATCTTTACTTGATGAGATGTCCGTTTCTCAAGGTAACCAGCGATATACAGTAATCCTAATGGTGGATTATATCCTCGCTCTTCATCAATTATTGAGGGATTATTTCCTTTTAAGGTATATTTTGCTGGTGGATTGATTAATAATATTTTCATCACCAATAATATACCAGATATAGATGGTATTTGTCAAGAAGAAGATATTGAAACTTACCCATATCTTTTAATCTTAAGTTTTTATATCTATTCAGGTTATGACAAGTTTTATTTGATATTAACTCAAAACCCAAATGTCAAAAGTCAAATCTACAACTCAAAACTTAAAACTGATGTCCTTATTCAGCCACTGATTAACACGGATTAACACAGATAGAATAGAATGAGTTAAAATATGAAAGATAACAGAGGATATTATAGCGGTTATTAACTGGAAGTTTACATAGGATAATACCCATAAATAAGGTATGAGAATAATCCTTCCGTTAGGAACATAATATCGGTAGGAATAGATAGACAAATCAATCAATTCCGTAGGAACGATATATTGGTAGAATGAAAGGTAATGAGTCTTGCGAAGTAGTAAAATTTCCCATTTTTCATTTCCTATTTTACATTTTACATTTTACATTTATTTTTCCTTTGCGTCTCTGCGATGAATTAGTCTAATCGCACAGGTAGAAAATTTATGGAAAGCCATTTACCGATATATTGTCCCTATGGGACATTAAATGAAGGATGAGGTAGAATTTTCACATTCTATTTTTTCCCATTTTATCATAAGAAATGGGGGAAGGCAAGCCAAAGGGATATAATTGTCTAAAAATATAGAGAGTTATAGCACTAATTTGACATAGTGTAGTAATGGTTCACGCATAACTTGTTAATTCACTACGAGTAGTTACGAGTATTTAATTCTAAGTAAAGTTTTGAATAATAACTGCTATAGCAAGTAAAGGGTAGAGCGAAAAAAATAGCAGATAGTGATGTTTTCCGCGCTACTCTCTACATATCATCTTATCCTTACCCACAAGTTTTAGTGGACACCGTAAAGCGTGAGAAGGAAGGGGTTTTAATAATTGACAATTGACAATTCACCACTCACCATTATTAAGGAAATTTAGGGAAAAAATTGTGAATGGTGAATTGTGAATGAATGCATAGTTAATAACATTGTCCATTAAAAGATGTGGGTAAGGATAAACTACATATCATAGGGGGAAATTAAAGATAATGTTTCAAAATCTGTTTTATTTCTTATTA
>JBFLYA010000080.1 GCA_040757115.1 bacterium
ACCCCCTAACCCCCTTTATTAAGGGGGAATATCTGTCCTCTACCTCTCATCTTTTCTATATTTGGGTGAGGGAATTTCATGAAGCCCTATTTGGTAATTGAAACCAATTACCATTTACTTGCTTTTAATTTCGTAAAGCACCAAAATTATTCCACCTGTGCGGTTAAATGTAAAATGGATAATGTAAAATGAGAAATGTAAAATGAAAATGTATAACTGAAAGGTAATGAGTCTGGCGAAGTACTAAAATTTCCCATTTTTCATTTCCTATTTTACATTTTACATTTATTTTTCCTTTGCGTCTCTGCGATGAATTAGTCTAATCGCACAGGTCGCAATCTTTCAAACAAAAGTGAACCGTCCCGATTTTTTTATTTTATGTAAACTTTTGACTAATACCTGCTATAACTCTTACCCTTTATCGTCATTCAACGCTCCTTAACTTTGAGCTATAAATCCTTCTTTTTGTAAAACCATTTTCGCCGCACCAATTAGCCCGGCGTCATCTCCTCGCTGTGCCAGGACAATAGAAATTCGCTTACAAGGTTCTAAATAAGTCCTTTTTGTAACTTCTTCTTTCACATATTGTAATAGTAAATCTCCTATTTGGGCAACCTTGCCACCAATAACTACTAATTGTGGGTTCAACACATTAACGATGCTGACAATCCCAATTCCCAGATACCTGCCTGTTTCTTTCAGAATATAATTTGCCACCTCATCCCCTTTTATGGCAGCTTGATAGACTACCAGTGGCGTAATCCTTTCTAATTGGTTTTGCACCAATTCACTAATGATAGTCGTTGTCCCTTGTTTTATTGCATAGGTGGTGCGTTTTGTAATCCCCTGACCTGAGGCATAGGCCTCCATACACCCGTAATTTCCACAACCACACCTCAGTCCATTGGGTTCAACAATAATATGTCCAACCTCTCCTGCGGCATCATTTGAGCCGTGAAAAATCTCACCGTTGATAATAATTCCACCACCAATGCCAGTGCCTAATGTCAGGCAGACAAGATTTTCTACCTCTTTACCTGCCCCAAGCCACTTCTCACCTAAGGCGGCTAAATTACCATCATTATCCACATAAGTTGGCAGATGAAATTCCTCTTCAATTGTCTCTTTCAAAGCTACATTTTTCCAGCCCAGATTAGGTGTATCAATGATTACACCTGTCTTTGTATCAAGTGGGCCTGGCGAACCTATACCAATACCCACTATTTGTTGGAAAGATACTTCTTTAATCACATCCTGGATAAGTTCTTTCATCTGCTGGATAACAACTTCATGTCCTTCAGATACCTTTGTAGCGGTATCTTTTTTTTCGATTATTTTGCCTGTTTGGTCAACTACAGCAGCTCTTATATTTGTTCCACCCAGGTCAACTGCAATTACATAATTCATAAGTCTAATCCATCCAGACAAGTATAATTGCATCAAATTTATTTTTCAAGATGTCATCTTTTGTTCTTTTATATATCCTTCAATTCTTTCTACATACTTTTCTGCGTTCTTTATTTGATGTTCTGCCTGTTCCTTTGTTGCTATAAAAAAATCATCATAATCACTATCGTTTCTTATTTCTTCGGCTTCTCTTAACATCTTTGAATACTCCATTTCAATTTTCCCTGTCTTCACATAATATTGATTGAAATAAGAGATTATTCCTGAATGTTTGCTACTGTCAAACCTATCAAAAGACAATAGAGCCCTGGTTATGTGAAACATAGCATAGTAAGAACGATTTATCGACTGCGCAAATTTACCGTTATCAAAATTTATTTTTGCCGTCTCTAAATCTCCTTTTGCTTTTTCAATCCGATAGATGGCTAAATCTTTTTCAGTTCCGTTCATAAATAATAACTCCCTGGTTGGAAACATTTTTATAAAAAGGTAATATATCTAAATATTTGTTGTAATTTTGATAATTCTTTTTTATTACAGAGATAATAATTCCATATTCCAGTTCTAAATCAAAAATAGCATTTGTAACCACTCCATAGCATTTACTCAATTCCTCATTGTTCAGATCAACCAAAGCCATAATATCAATATCTGATTGGCTATTATAATCACCTCTTGCATGAGAGCCAAATAAGATAACACTTTTCAACCTATTTTTAAATATATTTTCCAGTCTTTTCCTTACTTCTAAAACTATTTTTAAAACACTTTCACTTTTTATAGTTGAAATATCTTTCATAATAAATCACCATCCAAATCTGATAATAGTTCAAATTACTTACAATATATCAAATAAAAAACTGGGATATGGTAGCCATGTTTAATATTCCCCTGTATATCCACACATTCCGACCCGTGGAGAATTAACCACTGGCAAGAACATATCTTCGCCGCACTCATGTTTTTGAGCGCATTTATCACAAAACCATCCTTCGCCTTCATAGATACATTGTGTGCAAACCTGGGTAGCGATTTTTCCACATATCTCACAAATTATCTGAGGAGGTTCATTTCTAGCCAGAATCTGAATTGATTTGTTTTTGATATTTTCTTCGCGTTCTGATAGAACTCGCAATGTCAGATGTGTAGTGGTTCCAAAATCATATTCGTAATGGAATTTGAGACCCGGCGATAGAACAGAGCCAGTAGGGACATTCATACTCCTCCTTGCTCTCTCTGTGCCAAATATCCCTGACCACATAGTATCTACGCCACCAGTATCTTCCTCATACTCTATATTATTGATGTAGAAAGCACTCAAATGCCAGCAGCACTCCACCCAGATATCTCTAAGAAAATTATCCAGGTCTTTGAGCTTTGCATCCCCTGGCACATCAAGATGCATCCAATACTCAGGACTGTAACTTCCTTCAACCACAAGATGGAATACCCTCTTATCCTGCTGATTTGACTTCTGTCCAGATGATGGTTCTATTGGAGTAATCTCTCTTTGCTTACATGACTTCAGATGATTAGTCATTGTAGATTTTGAGAATATACCTCCGCAAAAACTACATTTTCCGTCTGATTCCTGTTTTTTTATTTTCTGCTTGCTCATTTTAAAACCTCCTTTTTTTATAGTATTCTCGTATATCTTCCCATTTCCCCTTCCCAAAATTTTAGATAAATATCTTCAAATAAAAGTAAATTTTTATTGAAATATTATACCATATGAAACATCTCGCCATTTAATGATACCGTCGCCAATACCTGTCCCTATAGTTAAACCGATATTTCGGCTGCATATTATCTTTTAAAATAAGCTCTCTTCAAATCCCTTACCCTCGGTTATAAAAGACAATTTAAAGATATTAGCAATAGTTGCGGAGATATCTGCAAAAGAATTCCTTATGCCAAGATTAACCCCTTTTTTAACTTTGGAGCCGTAACCTATTAAAGGAACATATTCTCGTGAATGGTCTGTGCTTTTAGTTGTTGGGTCACAACCATGGTCAGCGGTTAAAATTAAAATATCTCCTTCATAAAGAGCGTCTAAAATTTCAGGTAGTCGTTTATCAAAATCTTGTAGTGCCTTGGCATAACCCCAAATATCATTTCGATGGCCGTAGACCATATCAAAATCAATCAGATTAGTAAAAATTAATCCTTTACTTTTACTCCGCATAGCCTTAATTGTTTTATCAATTCCATCTAAATTGTTCTCTATGTGAAAAGAGGTGGTAATCCCTGAACCAGCAAATATATCATTTATCTTACCAATAGCAGTAACACTAAAGCCTCCTTCCGTAAGAGCATTCAGGATAGTTGGTCGAAAGGGAGCAATAGAATAATCTTTTCGCAGATGATTAATTCTCTTAAACTCTCCTACTTTACCTCCAAACGGTCGAGCTATCACTCTATTAACAGCATGTTCACCTACTAAAATCTTCCGTGCTATTTCACAAAACCTGTATAATTCCTCAATCGAAATAATATCTACATGAGTAGCTATCTGGAAGACGCTATCTGCTGAGGTATAAACTATTGGAAAACCAGTCTCTAAATGTTGCTTCCCTAATTCTTTTATAATCTCAGTTCCAGAAACAGGTTTATTGCCCAAGATATCCCTCCCGATAGCTTCTTTAAATGGTCTAATTATCTCCTCAGGGAAACCCATTGGATACAGAGGAAAAGGCTTTTTTAGAACAAGCCCCGCTATCTCCCAATGTCCGGTGGTAGTATCCTTACCCACGGACTTTTCAATCATTTTACCAATAGCTGCTGCTGGAGTTAGTACTGGCTTTACTCCTTTAATTTGACCAAGATTCCCTAATCCTAACTTAGCTAAATTAGGTAAGGAAAGTCCACCAACTGCGTTGGATAAGTTAACCAGGGTATTACTTCCTTCATCTCCATAATGCTTAGCATCGGGTAACTCTCCAATTCCTACACTATCTAAGACTATCAAAATAAAACGATTAATCATTTAATCTGATAAAAGCCTATAATTTTCTATTTTTTAAACACAAACTTCATGCCGTCAACGGTGATTATGTTCTTAACTGTTCTTTTACTTCCGCCAATGTCAATTATTGTTTCTTCTATAACTTCCTTTTTTATAATCAATTAAGATTAACATATTCTATTAATAATAATCTCTGTTGCTATTGCGGAATCTTTTGTGATGACCATATCTACTATTATCCTTGCTACATCATAAGGGTTCATGAACTTTGAAGTATCCACAGATAAACCACAATCTTCAGTCCAGAATGGTGTATTCATACCTCCAGGATAAACAGCGATTACTTTAATCGGGGTTCCTTTCGTTGCTGCTTGTATTGCTTCGGTATAACCTCGTGCACCCCATTTTGCAGCACAGTAAACTGACTCTTGTGGCTTACCCGTATGAGCAGCAGTTGACATAATATTTACAATAATGCCTCCTTTATCTTTCATCACTTTAAGGGCATAGGACGAAAGTAATATTGTACCGACCAGATTAGCTTCGAAAACCTTATCAATCATTTCTTTCGAGACTGAGTCAGGATCGCCAAAGAGCCCCATTCCTGCAACATTGAATACCATATCAACCTCAAAATTATTCTCTGTAATATATTGGAATAGTTTGCTTACATCATTCTCATTTCCTACATTTGCAATATAGCTATGCAATTGTGCTGAACTTGATATTGAGGAAAGTTTAGAGATAGCCCTGTTGAGCTTTGAATCCAATCTTGAAGTAATACAGACATTATACCCATTTTCAAGTAAACATTTAGCAATCTCGTAACCCAGTCCTGAAGAACCACCGGTAACCAATGCTATCTTGTGCATAATAATCTCCCCTTTTGGAGAATTTTCTTCTCTCTATTCTATAAACTGCCAATAGGAGTGGATAAATTTTGCAGATGCTTTAACCCCTCTCTATATGCCTGATACTGCGGTGTAGGTTGTTGTGTTACCCATGTATAATCAAAAGCTGGGCATACCCTTATGTCAGCATCCCAGATATATGGGCTGATGTGGATACGTCCCCCCGGTTCATCCCAGTCCCAATATGAGGCGAAGTAGAACGGGCGATCATACTCCCGGAAATCAAGACTCCGGACATGACCGTTCAGAACCTTACGCAGATTTTTTATTGCCGTTTGCTTGTCCCGGAGAAGCTTCTCGTGCCCCCTTTCTTTCGTTTCCATCCATTGCAAAATATTATCCTTGAGGAAAAAGATGTCTATCCGTTCCCAGTTCTTGGACGGATTATTTCTCAATACCTTTACAATAATGTTGGCCAACTGGTCGTTGGTAGCGCCTACAAATGCTAATTTGTTATGTTTATTAAGGAGTTCTTCGGGAGGAATCTTTTTATCTTTCCAGCCGTATTTGTCTACAGACAGAATCGGCGGTTCAATTTGCAGATGCCACTTGTTTGCAGGTGCACCGGACTTCCCAAAAGGATATTCTCTGCCATCCCGGATTATCCTTCCGGTCACATTTTTGACCGTTATAATCTCGTTATGTTTAGCAATCACCTCATATTCCTCAGGCTCAATCTGATATTTAAAGTCGTTGTGCTTACTCTGGTCATCTGGATCCAGACGTTGGGTGAATTCTTTATGGCGAACCAACAGTTGTCCAGGCTCGGCGGCGTCCATGATGCGCTGAGCTACATTAATGGCTGCTCCGCAAACATTCGTCTGGTCGTATGGGTCCTTAACCAGGTCAAGTTCACCCTGATTGATTCCGCATCGTATACCTATCTTTGGGTCGTGTGTATTTGCCCATACCATCATACTTCCAGCCAACCACAGAGCGGTGTGCTCTCGCTGGGGATGAGCATCAGCCTTCTTCCACAGGACCACCACAGCACCGTCTCCAGTGGGCAAAAGACAGTATCGGCTGTCGTCCGAGCGATCGGGCGGTACTCCCCATAGGTAGACCAGTAAGGTTTTTAACTTTTCAAAGAATGATCTGGCGATAGATAATTGAACCGGATCCCAATTCATCGAGAACGCGGCCAAATCGACGAAGAGGATGGTTCCGGTACGTTCGTCATTCATGAGTAATCCTCCCTATGAAAATATCTGAATCAAAGATAGTCAATTCAAAGCCCCCATAGTTTCTCTGAATTTTATTCTATTGGACTTTCAAAAAAATTTACATTTATCTGTCCATACTTTATATGAGCTTGATTATCGCAAACTTTACAAGGGTCATATAAATCACGGCGACCTTCTATAAGATTTTGTCTCATTTTATTAAAAGTATCTGAGAACCATACTTCTTTTATGCTTTTATCTTTAATATTACCAAATCTATTTATTCTTCTTGCATCTTCATAACATAATAAAATATCGCCATTATATGCTATAACGAGTCGGTGTCGAGGAACAAAGCATGGCAGATTTAATGTTTTGATACAACCTAATACCCCGCCTTTGTTATTAATATGAAAATTTTCAAGTACAGTTTGAAAAGGACGAAGTGGAAATTCTTTTTTGGAATGATTTGAGATTACAATTAGAGTTACTCCTGATTCTACTAATTTATTATATTTTGATTCAGTTAATTTATCACCATTTGTATATAATATACGTTCAGCTCTGGGGTGGAGTTTTTCAGTCGCATATTTTATTATCCATTCTATTTGAGGATGGAGTAAAGGTTCACTATAAAAATGAAAAGAAAGTCGTCCTGAAAAACCGAGTTCTTTTAACTCATCAATTATCTTTGTGTAAAGATTATCATCCATCAGTTGAGGTGGATCAATTGGATCAATTATCGAATTAGGACAGTATGAACAATAGCTTCCAGAAAGATCTTTCATATTACACGCGGTATTAATTTCTATTTCAACCCTGCTAAAAATATCTGGAATTTTAGAAGAATAATTCTCAATCATTTATATAACTCCATAATAGCTTTAACCAAATTTTCTTTTAATTCCGTTAAGTTTGACAATTCATATTTTATTTGAATATTATTAGCTATGTCAGATGCTGATTCTCCCGGAGATTGATTTATCAACACCGTTTTTTTGCCTAAGCCAATACCCATGCCATATTCGTAGAGGACATTGGGGTTATTACCTGTTAAATCTACAATTAAAAGTGAAGCTTCAGAGATACATTGGGATAATGAACTGTCAATTTTACCCGAACGGAGTACGTCGTGTCGTTTACATTGATACTTTGCCGGCAAGTTATAAATACTATTAGTAAAAATTTCCATAATAGAAGAATATACTTCATCGAATTTTTTACTAAAAGGCATAATTATAAATACTTTATTATTAGTTATTGGTATAGGGGTGCAACGATACTTATTCTTTTTCTTAGCCAACTCAATTGCAATATCGACTGCTATTTTCCCTATTTGCTGTTGGTTAGAAATGAGGTTTAG
Organism: bacterium; assembly: GCA_040757115.1. Lineage (NCBI taxonomy): Bacteria > bacterium. The sequence goes on from JBFLYA010000080.1 coordinate 7,810, forward strand.
TTTGTCCAAGTCCTCAATTTTTTTTGAAATAAAATTGCTTTTATAAAAACAATATGGAGGAGACGGATCGTCAAATCTTGACCTTATGAGATTCCAACATTCAAGGCTGGAACCACCTGTAGGCCAAATTGGAATAACTGGCGTTCCAACATTTAAACAAGATTCTATCTCTGCTCCCGTACCCTTGCCTCCTTCTATTGTTATTAGAGAATCTATCAAAGAGGCCATAAAAGGTCGTCTTTCAGGTCTCGTTTTACCCTGACAGACAAATTTATTACCTTGAGCTATGGTTGTAAATTTTTGACCTGGAATTTTATCATCTGGAAGTATAGAAATGATCCTGTGCTGTTGTTCTATTGTATCGCTTAAAGAATCAGCCGCCTTTTGAGCACAATACTGAGTTAATCCACCTGCGCACCCGCCGCTAACAAGTCTATGACCTCTTTTCATTATTTCTTCACCGAGTGTTTCTGCTAATATCTGATATTTAATAGATTTCTCTCGATCACTTGTACCTGCAAAGCCAATAAAATAACCATTTATTATCATAAAAATCTCCTCCTTTTTAATAACCTCTCTCTTATGTAGTCATGATTATAACGCCAGAGTTCAGCCGTCCCGTTCCAGCGGGGTAGGCTGCAGCGAGTCGTCATCCATTGCAGACTCTGGTTCTTTAGGGATAGTAGGAGGCCAGTCTCCTTCTTTAAAACGATTCTCAATCTTGGCAAAGTCAATTTCTAGCAGACTACGTAGCATGTCTTTATCTTTATACTTACTATCAAGTCTTACTGTCTTTTCACTGCGCCAAGGCTCCTCAAAATGATTAGCTCTGAATTTCTTAAAAATAGAATTTGGATCTTCTGTATCTTCTATTATTAGGGTGAAGTTGTCGTATACAGGACCGTGTAGAGTGCTAGCGTTTACCAACATTGCTCTACTTGTAAAGATGGCATATGCCGTTATTACACCTGGATACAAACGGATATTCTTCCGGTCGAGTAGGCCCCCCTTGGGGCTTTCCTGAGACTCTACGGATTTACCATCGAGGATATCTTTTGCAAGATACTTGAGTGTGCGTTGAATATCTCTAGCTACAGCAGCCCGTTCACGATTCTCTACTCTCTCTCTAAATTCTCCATAAGCTGGGTGCATTAGCAATGCTCTAATCCTAACATTATTTTCAAGTTTATGTTTGAGTAAGTGGTACAGTTGTTTCTTTTCTTCGCTTTCCTCTGCTGGGTCAAGTGAACCAAGAAGAGAAGTTCCAACAAAATCAATTGATTTATCTTCTCGCTCAAGCTCGCTCCGGAATTTTTGCATAGCTGAGGAACGATTGGCAAAAACACCTATTACACCAGCTTCATAAAATATTTGTATTTGCCGAAGTTTTTCTACAGCAACATCAAGATCACTTATCGGCTTTTGTAACGCCCTTGCAGCTTCTTTGCTGACCCCTTTTTGAATAAATCCCACGATAATATTCCCTATTGCAGTTACAGCAAGGGCAGCTAAGAACGACAGGATGGGTGTGCGATAATTCCCAATAGGAATTTCTGGTGGAACTATCGCAAAGAACACAAAGCCAAGAAGCAACAAAATACCCGAAACAATTAGAAAGACGTACTCTATTGGCAACTGAGTTCCGCCTCTTTGAATTCCATTTTCTTTTTTCATCACTTAACCTCCCTATTTATAATGGATAGCAAATTTATCCATCCCATCATATTTTCAAATTAATTAGCGATTGTTGGTAATCTTTAATCTCACCTTTATCCTTTCCTTCAATGTAGTATCTAATCAATGCGTCTGTGCCGGAGGCGCGGATAAGAAACCAGAAGTCATCGAACTCCATGTATGTTCCCTCCAATAGCTTGCCCTCGCCTACGAGGCAGACCCGCTTCGGTTTAGGTATAGCCCTGTCCGCATCAGTCAGCCTTGAGTTAATCTCGTCGTGTATCTCGTCCAGAGATTTTCCGGCTGATGCTTGTTCGGCCAGTTTCTTGAAAAAATTCATGATTCTGTCTCTGGTTTGTTCTCCATCAGATTTAGCTTTTTGTAGGTCAGCTCCGGTCAGGCTTTCATCGTATAGCCTTATATCTCTGCGGTCAAAAAATCTGTTCTGTATGTTATACTTCTCTATCAAGCTGGAGTAGTAATTCGCGAATGACTGATTCGAATTGTATAAATGAGCTGCCAGTGATAATGCCATCAGACCGAACTGCATGCCATCCTTCTCGCGAAGTGCTATCAGGCCTTTTGAGCCGCTTTCGTTCATGAGTAACTCTATTCCGCCGAAGACGGCACCACCAGACTCTTCGCACATAATCAAGGCTCGTGGCTTCTCGCCTATGTAAATCTTGTCCCCGATGGCGTTGATGAAGGGTTCATTAGAGTCAGTGCGATTTTCGAGCCATTCGGAGAAGGTACCCATATATTTAAAACCTACGCGGACATGGGCAACCGGTATATTTTCCTGTGCGGCGAGTTCGCTAATCGAACGGGAAGTAGAAATAGAAGGGGTAATGAACCAATTGAAAACATTGAGCAATCCAGCCTCCTTCAGAACGCTAATCCGGTAAGCAGTCAGCATAAAAAAGAGCTGGTTGGGCGAAAAATAGACAATGGACTTATCTCTACCGGGATACAAATCAACCTTAAGGCCAAGTATCTCAGCCTGTTTGGCTTGTTCCGCAGAGGTTATGGTAACAATATTGAACCTATCGCCGTCCGGATCCCAGATGAAAACAATATCTGCCTTGCCATTAAGCAATATCTCCTGGGCGCCAATGTTCTTGTAGACCTCCTGCTTGCTGGGGTCAGGTCCGAAATGCTTCCCGTCTTTCTCGCCAAGTTGATGGTATTGTGAATCCTCTTCTCCAAAGAGATATTGAATGATGCCATCCTGACCTATGGAGATGTCAAGCATCGGGAACAAACGTTCGGTAGTAGCCTTCATTGAACCGCCAACTGTACAAATTGTACATCGGAACCCTTTTTCTTTAGCTCGCTTAATATCATCTTTGGATTTGTCAACAATTACTGATTGTTGGTACTTTATATAAGCCTGGTCAACATTGAAATCATAAATAATCTTCTCTTTTAATCCCCATGGCGCAAGGCTTATTTTTTCCCGGTTGTTGACAATATTCCTTACCTCAGAGATAATTTCTTTTTCTTCTGTGAGGAGCTGTTTGCCGGCTGAGTCCATAGGCTTCCATCCCCCTTTAAAAAAAGGCGAATGACTGGCGGTAAGGTTATCCCCACTTTGATATTCCTTATAAAAGGTTCCAAAAGAAGAATACCAGATTGGGGTTGTTTTAATATCTGCTCTAAGATGTACTTTTATATTGTGAGCGGCATACACTCGGGACAGAAGAGCGATGAAATCCTGGGTATGCGGTCGTGTTTCTCCTCCAATGTGCACTTGTCCCTGTTCAAAAGGTGCAAGTTTTCGTTTAAAGACTCTGGCTTTGGCTTCACCCAAAATAGCAATTGTAAGCGAATTAAATGCAACCTCTGGATCATTAGCGTCTTTTGGGTTTAATTGGTCCCGGTAGCCTGCGGTCATTAAGGAAAACTCCTCTGCCCATTTCTCAAGAGAATATGAGGCAACTATTTCTTCAGAGAGTACGATTTCTTGCCACTCTTTTCCATAGGGGTTAATTTCAAGCCTTTTTGAACTCATTATCTTCCTCCAAAAAAAAATTAATCTATGAATTTAAGTTCATGAAGTTTATCTATCGTTTCGCGCCAGGAACTTATTTGAATCGCTTCTACTGGACATCTGGACTCTGAAGGCCATGCTTTAATAAACTCATTGATAGCCGCATCGTTTCCACCTTCAAACAAGGCGTCACCCATGAACACAACTCTTTGGAAGCCTTTTTTCAATAATGTGCGTATTGGTTTGGTTTTATCTTCACCAACTATACCTATATCAAAAGATGTTTGGCCACCAAAGGTAATTTTTAGCTGTTTTTCATTTATCAAGGAGGACAACTCCTGATTAAGATGTTCTAAAACTTTTTTTCTGTAATCATTTGCTCGATCGAACGCTACGAAATTATCTCTGTTGTTTTTACCCTCTGTGTCCTCCTGCTCCATTCTGCCAATAGGGCATAGGTTTATCATTGATACTCTATCGACTATTCTTCCATCGCGTATCTTTAGCGAAGGTGGTAAGCGAAATTTTTCCATTTCTAAAGTTTCGGTCAATCTCTTTAATAAGTAATTATAATTGGCCTCGCCAAGATACTTCCTGAGGTTGAACTCTGAAACCAATTTGATTGACATCTCCTTAGAATAATCGCACTGATAATGCATAGCGCCGTTACTGAGAAAGGCGTCAAATTGTTTGCGAAAGCCGAGAGCATAAAGTGGTCTAAAAAACTGCTCTTGTAAAAGCGAGAGGTGACTCCCAGCGGCTACGAAAAAAGGAACGCGTAATCGGCCCAACACCTTCACCATTGATCTGGTAATCGGCTGACGGGGAGGCGTAAGAGTACTATCAATATCGAAGACTAAAACCGTTTTCATTATTTTTTGAGATATCATTATAACTTTCTTTAGGAGTTACTCCAACTCCTTTTCTCTCTGGAACACCGTAAGCAAGTCTACATGGGACAATACGCTCCTCTTTGTATTCTATCCGATGACATCATTTCCTCAATAGATTTTAAAATCACTTTCCTGGAAAATCTGACGATGGTTACCTCGGTGTTATACAGTGCGGTACCTAATTACTACCAGTGATATCCGAACCCTACACATATTCTACAACATCCCTATCCATTTTGTCAAGGATTAATTCTGAAACGGGTGGATGTAATAAATATGGGTAACTTTTTTTACCACAAAGGCACAAAGACATAATATTTTTAAGTTCCTTTAATAAATTTACTGCCCGACTCAAGCATCTTCTCTAACTTATGGTTATTATTTGTTTCAGCATAACATCTTATCACAGGCTCTGTTTGGGAAGCTCTTAGCGTTACCCAACTGCCGTCTTCAAGGATAAATTTATTTTCTGAGACAACTCTTTTTACAGCAATACCTGCAAATTCAGTTGGTGGATTATTTGTTAATTTCATTAAAAACAACTCTCTTTCTTTGTCTGTTACATAAAGACTCATCTTTTTATAAAAAAATGTACCAAATTCTGCGTAAAGTTCTTGCAAAATTTTACTTAAAGGTTTTTTTTCTACCGCCACCATTTCTGCCATCAAAAGGCAGCCTAAAATTCCATCCTTTTCCGGGATATGACCTTTAACCGCCATTCCACCGCTTTCTTCTCCTCCAATAATTGCCCCTTCCTGTATGGCTTCTCCTATATATTTAAATCCAATGGAGGTTTCAATAAGAGAGCAGTGGTATTTCTTACAGATAGCATCAACAAGATGCGTAACAGTTATAGTTTTGGCGACTTTGCCTTTCCATCCCTTTGTTTTTAAAAGATAGAAAAGAATCAGAGCAAAAACCTTATTGGGGTCAAGATAAATTCCTTTTTCATCAACAACTCCAAATCTATCCGCATCTCCATCCGTAGCCAGTCCCAGGTGAGCAGAGTTTTTGACTACAAGCTCAGCCGTATCTTTCAATGTTACTTCAGAAGGATCAGGCGGGCTACCTCCAAAAAGCGGGTCCATTTTTGTATTCAAGGCTATGCACTCACATCCTATCTCCTTAAAGATTCTCTCTAAATAGCCACATGCTGTACCATGCATAGGGTTGATTACTACCTTCAAATTAGCTTTTTTAAACAGATCGATATCAACCAGGGACTTCAGATATTTCAGATAGTCCTCCATTGGATCAATGAGACAAATTGATTTAGCCTCGATGCCTTGTTCATAAGAAATCTCTTTCACCTTTTTAAGAGGGAGAGAAAGGAAGCGTTCTTTAATCTCTTTATTAATAAGTGCGTATTTCCATCCCCCTTTTAGGGTGGAAAAACATTTCATTCCACTATACTCAGGAGGATTATGTGAAGCAGTAATATTAACACCACCACCGCTTTCTCTTTTTAACAATTCATAGGCAATAACAGGCGTAGGGGTTGGTCGATTAGTCATCCATACCTTAAGGCCATTTCCCGCTAATACAGAAGCCACTATTTGGGCAAACTTATCTGATAAGAATCTACTGTCGTAGCCAATCACCACGTCTCTTTTGATTTTCGTTCTTTCCTTAATGTAATCAGCTATAGCTTGAGCTAATATTCTAACGCTATCAAAAGTAAAGCCATCACCGATTATTGTTCGCCAGCCATGGCTTTCATGCCATTGACCTCTTATTTGATTCAAAATAGATCTCCTTTTTTCAAGTTTCTTGTCGGTTAGACTTCCTCCTCTACCAGGCAGAAAAATATGGAATCCTTTTAAAATATCTCTTTTAGATTAAAGTTTAGCCCTTTGATTAACTTTGATTTAACCACATCCCCTATTTTATAAATGCCCGTATCTTCATAGAACTTGCCGGTATGAGAAAATATCTGGAGTGTCTTTTTATCTGCATCGACTATCCAGTATTCTTGAACCCGATAGGTCTCATAAAGTCTCTTTTTTAATAGTTTATCCAAATTTTGGGTATAAGGAGAGGTGATTTCGATAATTAAATCAGGTACACCTTCTATACACTTATCTGTAATGATAGACATCTTTTCCTTAGAGATAAAAAATATATCTGGTTGAACCACATTTTCATCTGATAAAACAACATCACAAGGGGCATAAAATACTTCCCCTAAATTACCCCTGGTAACAAATTCATCAATAATTTTACCAAGTTTTCTAATAATCCTTTGATGATACGGAACTGGTGCTGGACTCATATAAACCTTCCCCTGAATTATTTGATACCTTTTCCCATTATCGGGAAACTGGACATAATCTTGATATGTCCAGTTTTCTTCCTCTGTGGCTACTGTTGACATTGATTTTCCTCCCTGCTTCTCTTAAAGTCTCCTGCAAGGTTTGAAAAACCTTGCAGGTAGTTGTTTTTTCACTATTTAAGAAGACACTATTACTATAATACACTTTTGCTTTACCAAATTAATCATACTTGTAATGAATTATCAACTTAAAAAATCTTTTTTCATTTATTGATTCTCTATTTCAATCTTAACAAAAAAAGAAGAATTTGTCAACAAAGTTTTTCACGAAACCAAAAAGACTCTAATCTTAATGGTTATGAAGAACAAAGGTTTTAATTCCGTTGGAAGTGAGGATATATAACTTATTTTCTTCCATTGTAATATCTTTCGCCCTCTGGACTTTAAAGAAGCCTGGATGATGGTTATCGCAATCAGGGTTCAAATTCGTATCGAGAATTTGAATACAACCATCCTCATTTAAAGCAATAATATTGTTCTTACCAAAGGATAAATCTATTATTTTTTCTAAACTCTTAGAAGTTGAAATCGAAATCTGGCTTTTTACTTTTTTTGTTCGCTTATTTATTTTTCCTATTTTTATCTTTGTCAGTCCCCCATTTTGTCTATCAATGGCACACAGTTCATTACCTTTTACCATAATTTTTCCAAATTTTTCATTTGGGTAGGCATCAAGAGTCCAATTTTTGAATAAGTGACTTAAGATATAACATTCAATTCGGACTACGGTTGATACATAAAAGTTCTCTTTTTCTATCACTATTCCATTTATTTCTTCCGGTAAAGAGACAAGTGTGCGTAAATATGTTTCTTGTTCTGCGTCTAACTTCATAGATATGATTCTTTTCATCCCTATCTATCACATAAATTTTATTGTTGGCTACAGTTAAAGAAACAGGGTTTTTAAATCTGTATGCAATTTGCCCTATTTCTATAATGCTCGTAATTCCTGCTTCCTGGATATATTTAGTTCTTTTGAAAGGGACTATTTCGCCTGAGTAAATATCAACTTTGGTAATACCCACAGGGGTAAGACAATACAGGATAGAGTTATCTATGGTTACATCAAGGGTATCATAAGGCACCGGGATAATTTGTGGAATTTCCTCTATGTTTTTCGCTACCCACACTTGCCCTTCTCTATCTACATAAGGATAACTTCTGGATAAGGCTGATGTTGTCCAGTGAAACTCAATAATAATGATGACTACCAAAAGACCAACAACTTTCCATTTAGTCATTTTTCCTTATACCTCCTCGTATAATATATATTGTTGGTCATTTTGAATGCCACAATCTTAATTCCTTATTAAATCCCCCACGATTGGGGGTTGGGGGTTGAAAATAAAATTAAAAAATTAATTATTAGTACTGGTAGTGATGTGGAGAGTGTGGGTAACTCCAAAGGAGTTATCCAAGCAATTGTGGGTAAGTTGTGGACAGCTCTGC
>JBFLYA010000081.1 GCA_040757115.1 bacterium
TAGGGAAACACCGATATTACTTAAATTCATAATTGCTACTTGAAAACTCACATTTTTTTCTCCTTGAGTAACTACATCAGGAAAAACAGAATTGTTTATTTCTTGTAGTAATGGAGGATTTTCTACTGTTCTAATGGTAGTCTGAGTACTTCTGATACCGATAACAGCAAATTTGATTGTCCAGGTACCAGGGTTTTCATCATAATAATAAAAGTCTATCGTACTGGTACCGTCAGGTATTGTAAGAGTGGTTACAGAACCTCCTTCTGGGGTTAATCGAAATTCATAAGGATGATCTGGAGTAGAATATGGAGTAATGATTAGTGAATCCTGGGTTATAGGATTATTAAATTCATCCTGTCGCTCGAGTCTAAATACCTCTGAGACACTTCCCGCAACCGCAAATTGAGGTGCCAAAAGAAGGACTAAATGCTTTTCAGACGGGGTTAAAATACAGCCGTGTAGAGATATGGTTGTTTGGGTGTCGGAAGTAGCTAAATACAACTGGCTATTGTAAGTTCCAGGGGATTGTCCCACCGGATAATCTAACCATAGGTATAGGGTTTGTGTTGCCCCTTGTTCTGAAGTAGCGGGATAAGTGTGTATAGTTTGATAAGTAGGCGTGACGGTATTCTGAAGACTACTCGTATTGGTTAAGGCATAACCTAACGGGCCAGGCAAGGATATAGTGCCACCATTTTCACCAATAAAATCCTCTGCCTTAATTTGTAAGATATAGTTGCTGTTAGAAATAATATTGAGATTAATAGGAGAAGTAAGCGGATTATCATTTGTATCGGCAAAAGAAGAGGTAAAAAAGGCATCCTGGCTATCAATGTTTATCTCGCTGTAATAGGCGTTACTAATATTTATTTCACCTGATACATCCTGGGATTGGTTTGTATAACATACGACCACTTTAATCTTCCAATCAGAATTTTGTTGATACCTTGCTATTTTGCCTGGAGTAAAAACTAATTTCAAAGTTCCTGTCCCGGTAGTAGAAGTAGCAATTTTACAATTATCTTTATCAATAGTCCAGATAGAACTTAATGGACCAACTAATTTCCAGCCGTCATTTTTACTCCATTGATAAGTAGCGTGGTCAATTGGGGTATCTGTTCCTTTTTCTGAATTTGTTGTTCTATCCCAGATATAGAAATTAACTCCATAGATAACATCAGATTCATCAAAGAACTGGACCAAAAGTGTCATTTCATCATTTGGAGTCATTTGTGAAGTAGAAGTAGTAGTTTGGCCGTTATCATCTTCAAAAAGTGTTACTGTTCCTACTTGCGGGATATAAGCCTCGCTGAGATTACAAGTCAGGATTAAAAATCCTATTAAAATAATATATCTCATCAATATTATTTATACCATAATTATTTCTAATTGTCAATCAAAGAAACAAAAATGGGTGCGTGTAAAATTTGTAGGTAAAGTGTAAAAAAGGGGTTAGGGGAATAGTGGAGATATAGAAATGGCGTTCCTTCTTTTATTTTCGGCATAACTAATAATTTTCTTTATCTCTTTTTTCTTTTCTTTTTGATAACTTATTTAGTCTCTCTCCTTTTTTAAAAAAAGATGGGGAAGTTCTGTATGGGGCTCTTTAGATATTCATTTATGTTCACATATTTTTGCTTTTACTTTCCTTTTTGATGTTCTGCAGACGCTGGATGGTTTTTTGAAGGTCATCAATAGATATATCCAGTTTATCAGCTAATTTTTCCTGGTTTTTTTCATACCTGGTAAGTTTTTCTTCAATAAACTTGAGGATTCTATTTTGCTTACTAAGTGCCACTCTTAGATGCTCAGCTGATACCCCCCAACTTTCTGCCAATGCCTCAATATTTCCATGATGACCAGCCAGAGAGATAAATATGTGCTCCTTCTCTTGCTCAAAGTACTTATGCACTGTAGCATGGGAAATCTGTAGTCTTTTGCTTACCTGCTCCAAATTACCTCCTTTTTCTATATAGGTTTGGAGAAATTTAGAGCATGGAGATTGTATTTTGGAGATTATAGGTTGAGGTGCTTTTGTAAGACTTGATTTATCAATGGGAGTTAATAGTAGCTTTTCAGAAGCAATAAAGTTCTTTATCTCATCTATGGTTATTATATTATTACTCCGAAAATATACTGCCCGTTCAAGGATATGTTCCAGCTGTCTAACATTACCAGGATAATCAAACCCTTTCAGATATTCTATAGCCTTATCTTCAAGAGATAACTCTTCTTTTTCCTCAATGCCAAATTTATGGATAAAGTGCCTTGCCAGATTTGGGATATCCTCAAGTCTTTCTCGAAGAGACGGGATATGAATTGGTATAACATTAAGTCTATAATACAAATCCTCTCTAAAAAAGCCTTCTTTTACTGCTTTTGCCAAATCCTTATTCGTAGCGGCAATTATCCTAACATCAATTGGAATTGGGTTAGGTGAGCCAAGGCGTTGAATTACCTTTTCCTGAATAGCTCTGAGTAACTTAGTTTGAATTTCTCCTGAAATCTCACCAATCTCATCTATAAATAGAGTAGTTCCATCTGCCTTTTCAAAATAGCCCACTTCATCCTTTATAGCACCAGTATATGCTCCTTTATTATGTCCAAATAATGCTGATTCAATTAGATTTGATGAAAGGGCAGGGATAGATACTTCAATCATAAGGTTATTTTTACGAGGACTATTATAGTGAATAGCCGCCGCAATCATACCTTTTCCTGTTCCAGTTTCGCCTGTGAGTAATATTACTGGTTCGTATTTCTTCTGGCTAATTTTCTCAATAGTTTCATAGATATTACGCATTGAAGAACTATTTCCTACTAAATTACCAAGATGATATTCGATTCCTTCAGCCTTTCTTAATTCATCAAAATTATATCGTTTCCTTTGGCGTTCTACAGAATATTGAGTTTGACTTGAAAGTCGTAATTGAATCTTTTTATCCTTTACTTTCTCCAATGCGTTCCTGATAGCAGTCTGTAATCTTGTTGGGTCATCACTCATTCTATCTTTAAGGATATAGTCGAATGCCCCTTTTTTCATCGCCTTAGTAGCATCATCTGCCCCTACTCCTACACCTGTAAGGACAATTACTTGAATCATAGAATCAAATTCTTTAATTTTCTCCAATAATCTAAATCCAATCTCTTCTGTGGCAAACCCTCCTTTTTCATGGGGTAACCGCAAGTCTAAAATAACCACTTCTGGTTGTAACTTAAGGTTTTCAATTACTTCCTTTCCACTTGCCGCCTCATATACGGTATAATCTGATTTTAACTTTTTTACCACAAAGTGGCGAAAGGTTTCTTCATCTTCTACTACCAAAATGACATTACTTTTTGCCATTTTTTTATCCCCTTCTTTCAAGATTTTTTAAGGCATTTCTCAATAATATCAAGTACCTTTTCAAAAACTCCAAGAGTATCTTTCAGCAGACATTCAAAAGCACCTTTCCTCTTAGCATCTTCATAATCAAACTCCTTTGAACTCAAAATAATTACCTGAATTTTAGGATTAGTTTTCTTGATTTTTTCTAATACCTCAAATCCCATATCAGTTTCCACCACTCCTCCTTGCTCTTCAGGAAATTCCATATCTAATATGACTACATCAGGATTAGTTTTAAGTTCTTCAATTGCCTCTTTTGCAGTCATAGCACTGCGTACTTCATATAACGGACTTATCTTTTCTTTCAAAAGATGACGGTACTCTTTTCTATCTTCCACAATAAGAATTTTAGCCATTCTTTTATTCCACTCCTTTCTATTTAAGGTTTATATGAAAATGCTATGATTTTATCCTCGGGTAATTCCGTAGCATCAGAAAATTTATCCTTCCTTTTAATTATATCTCGTGTAGATTTAGAAATCAGTATCCCGTTTGTATCTGCGTTTTTTTGTAAATGTCCAGTGATATGGAGTACTTCTCCAAATGCCTTTTTTTCTTCCGAACTTAATATTACCTTCCCCGTATGAATCCCTATTCTAAAATTAAACTCCTCTTTTAATCTGTTCCTTTCCTTATTAAACCTACCTCTTCCCTCCAAAATACTAATTCCTGCATCTATTGCCTCATTTGGGTCTTCAAAATAACACATTCCTTCGTCTCCAACTGAATTTAAAATCTCTCCCTTATGTTTAAGAACTGTCTCCTTAACATACTCATGATACTCATTTAACGAATAGATAATATTGATGTCTTTTCTTTCGTGATTTTTTTCTTCTCTCAGCATCTTTGTTGATTTAACCAGGTCAATGTCAAGGAATGTATATGTCTTAGTAAATTCTTTTCTAATGATGTTATCTAATTCAAGTATCCTTTTGATTATTTCTATTAATGATAATGATTTTTCTGGTAAAATTTTTTGCCTTTTTAATAATGCCTTTTTTATCTCATCGATTAACTCTTGAGAATTTACCTCATCTTTTAAGAAATAGCTTACTGCTCCTTTATTAAAAGCCCGCCGAATAAACTTTCCATCATCCACTGTTCCACTAATCATTATTATTTGAATATTAGGTTCAAATTCTAATACTATCTCTAATAAATCACCGCCAATTATCTCTGCCATACCCCCGATTCGCCATGGTAGCCCTACATCCAGGATAATCACATCTGGCTTCAGGAGCATAATTCTTTTAAGCAATTCTATGCCTGTTCCCGCTTCAAATACTTCATAATTTGGTTTGAGCCACTTAACTATTCTTTTACGATAGTGATTATCATCATCAACCACTAAAATGATATTCTTTTCACCCATTTCTATCCTTATTCTTTTTCTTTCTAAATAAGATTTCTTTTCTTCATAAAAAATTCTCTATCTTGTTCTGATGTCCAACATTTCCCAATGTATTCTTTTAGTAATATTACCCGATTATCTGCTGATACAAATTCTTTTATTCTATAATCATCCATTAATACAATGCTAATTTTATTCTCCCTTATGAGAACATCTTTAATATCGCTGGTAAAACCACTTGGAGAAATGTAAAGTGCAACATTACACGATTCAAATCTAATATTCTCACTAATCTTACGAATAAATGCCCTCATCATTTCTGAATCCACTTTTTCTGACAGATTCTTACATTCAACAGGAATATTATATCCTACTCTCTGCCAGAATCCAAACCCAATCTCATTATTAATAAGAATATCTATTTCTGCAGCCGGTGGTCTTACATTTTTCCTTGCCGAAAAGCCATCAATACCGTTGAAAATATACTCCATAAGACTTTCTAAAATAGCACCTTTTTTGTTATTGTTATCTATTTCATTTAAACTTAGGCAAAATTCTATGAGTAACAAAATAAATTCTAACGGTGACTTTTCTTTTCTTAACTGGAAATAAGGACTAATTTTCCCGAGAGGTTCTTTATAAATCTCTGTTTCTGTCCCGGTATAAATAATTATTTCTACATTTGGTCTGGTTTGTTTAATCTTTTCAAAGTAGTGCTCATCTATAACTTTTTCTATTCCATTTTTAAATTCCTTAAGTTTAAGGTCGGTAATAAGCAATTTGATATTGTCGGATGTCAATTTATCTATTACTTCCTCCTCAGAAGTGACTAAGATAGGAGTATAATTTCTTTTGCTCAATTCATCTTCTAAAAACTTTAAAGATATTTCATCATTGCATGCTATCAGAATATTCGGTTTTTGATTGTTCATGATAAATTATTTCCTGCCTTAATAGGTAATTCAATAGGTAATTCAACACTAATCTTAGAACCTTCTCCTATTTTAGTCCACTCCACAAATATATCCCCTTTGTGTTTCTTCATAATGGTTTTACAAGATGATAGTCCCAAACCCATCCCTGTTTCCTTTTTAGATGTGACAAATAAATCAAAAATTTTCTCCCTCTCATCCTCTCTAATTCCACAACCATTATCTTCAAAAGATATAAAAATCTTCCTCTTATCCTCAGCAATAGATACGGTTATTCTAAGTATTCCTTCTTGTATATTTTTTATCTTTATGGCATCAATAGCATTTGAAATTAAATTACTAAAGACCATACCTATTTTCCCCTTATCAATATTAATCTCAATATCTTCTTTTGTAGGAATATCAGGCAATTTCGGAGGCTTTATCTTATTTTCGCTCATTTTTCCCCAATATTGGGTTAAGGCTTCTTCAAGGAGTTCATTTATAGTATTTATCCTGCAAGGTAATAAATTAAGTTCCCTTCTTCCTTTAGTGTAATTTCTTAACTCATCAACTATCATTTTTAATCTTTCTTTAATTCTTGTAATCTCTTGTAAGTTCTTTGTTTTAATATACTCTTCAAGAGGCATTATCAGGGGACTAATTTCATGAACTATTCCTCCACTTAATTTACCTAATTCTGCCTCTGTTTCTAATCTTTTTACTTCTCTAACTGATTCAATATATTGAACGAAAATGGCAAGATGAGTGGCAATCTTTTGGATAAAAGGGATATCTTCCCTTAAGACTTCATGCTCTTTGGTCGTATAGATATTTATAAATCCTATAAGTTTATTTCCTACTTTCAGGGGGATTAAAAGAAGAGTTTGACTTTCCTTAATAAGTTTTAACTCTTTGGACAAGGGATATAAAGGGTCACCTATTTTAATATCTCTTATCATCTTTATTTTTCCATCCTGGAGCAGCTTTAAATCAGATGATTTTAATTCTATCGACTTTTCTATCACATCTTTCTCTTTTTTTTCAGATACTTTTAAGCAAGATTTGATTATTGCTTTACTATCTCTTATAAGGAGAAGAACTCCTCCATCACATTTAAATAAGTGTTCCAACTTATTTATTAGATGTAATACTTCTTCCAATCCTAACTCTTCTGTAACAAACTTCTCTGTAATAAGAAATAGATTTTCTAATTCTATAATCTTACGGTCTAATTCTGCCTTCATCGCATGGTATTGAAATGCCTTTTCTATAACAACCCGAAGAGCCTCATTACTAAAAGGTTTTGTAATGTAATTAAAAGCTCCATCCTTCATTGCCTTAACTGCTGTGGAGATATTATTTACAGCCGTTAACATTATCACTTCCATCTCTGGTGCAAATTTCTTTATCTCAGATAAAACCCTCATCCCTTCATCAGATGTATCCATAATTATATCCAGAAGTATCACTTGTGGTCCTTTATCTTTAGCTAATCTTATACCTTCTTCTCCATTAGGAGCTAATAATACCATATATCCTTCTTCTTCTAATGTTCTTTTCAACATATAGCGATGATTTTCATCATCTTCAATAACTAATAACTTTTTCTCCTTCATCTTTTTCACTCTCCTTTAAACTGGTAATTTGATGGTAAATGTTGTCCCTTCACCTTCCTTACTATCTACTTTAATGTTTCCTTTATGCTCTTTAATAATCCCACGACATATCCATAACCCTAATCCCTTACCTTTATGGCTCCCTCTGGTAAAGAATGGGTTGAAGATTTGATTAATATCTTTCTCGGGAATTCCCCCACCCGTATCTGATATTTCCACCTTTACAAAATCATCTGTTGGAGGAAAAGTTTTTACCTCTAAACTACCTCCCTTTGACATAGACTGAATAGCATTTTTGATGATATTTATAAACACCTGCCCCAATTGTAATTGGTCAGCATTGACAGGAGGTAAATCTGGAGCTAAAACTATACTCGGAGTAATTGAATATTGGTGTAACTCTTGTTTTAACTGTCCTAATGCATCATTTATGATGGTATTAATATCAATTGGTCTAAGATGAGGTGCTGATATTTTTGCCTCTTGTAAGCCATCAATCACCATTTGTGCTTGGTCAGTAGCCAGTTGTATCCTTCTTAAATCTTCATTTTGTGGCTCTTTTTTAAGCAATAATCCACTTAGTCCTTTAATAGTGCTTAATGGATTGCTAATCTCATGTGCCGCCCTATCAGCTAATTCACCAATTGAGATTAATCTTTCAGATTCTAATCGTTCCATCTCTCTCTTTAATCTTTCCTCATATATCTTATTATATTTCTGGTTTACCTTTTCAACCATCTCTTCCTCATTAACTACCATACCAATTTGCTCTCCAACAATTGATAAGAATTCCATATCATCATTGTCAAAAGAGTTGGGTATAACACTTTGGACTGCTAATACCCCAACGGTATTCCCCTCAAATTCTGAAGGCACTGCTAATTCCTCTCCATTTCCATTTATTTTAGAAATTTTGTGTGATTTTCTCTCCCTCCCAACTATTCCAATGACTCCATCTCCTAATTTATATTCACTTGCCTGTGACCAATTTATATCAGATTTTATCTTTAATCTTCCGTCTTTGAGTTCAAAAAAGGCACATTCAGCCACATTAATTCCTTCAAATACCTTTTTTACAATTTGGGACAAAATGGTTGAAAATTCCTTATCAGAAGATATTATTTTTGAGATTTCATTTAATATATGTAGTTGTTCACAGATAGTCTTATGTTTAATCATAAGGGTTATTTGCTCGGTTAAAAAAGAGATGAAATTTCTATCTGTTTCACTTATTGGAGAGTTTGAGTTATAGACAGCTAATATACCAAGAGATTTATTTTCATTTACTAAAGGAATTGCCAATACTGAACCTTTCTCTCCAAACTGAAGTTTAAGAAAAGAATCTGTTTTTGCATCTTCTTCTATATCAGGATTAAAATAGTCCTGCCCTTCTAATATAACCTCAACAAGATGTGGTTTTCTTTCTATTTTCTGTGTAAGATCAATCCAAAATTTATCTTTAGAGATTTGATTTTCAGAGTCAACTATCTGGTCACATTTAAGTTTTCCTTCCTTTCTATCTATCAAATATAAATAACTCCTTTCAAAATTGAAGTATTTTACAATTGCCTCTAATATATTCTTCAATATTGTATCAAGAGGAAGTTTATTTAACATTGAGATAGTAACGTTAGTGATTAGACCTACCTGCATTTGAGAAATTCTTGCCACATTCTTTAACTCATCTTGCTTCATATTGTCATAATAATCCTTAAAATCTATGGATGCCTTTCCATATTCTTTTTTTCTAATGTAAATTCGAGCAAAGTACTCTTTAGTGAAATGTCTCTTTAAAATATCCTTATAAAGAGGAGTTCTTATTTTAATCTTATTACCATCTCTGATAATTATTCCCGATAACTCAAGTTTTCTAAAACTTGCATCCCATTGACCAACAATATAGATATCTTCTTTGTCATAGAGCAAAGTTTCTAATATCTTCAATAATTCTAAGTCTTTCTCCAAATCCCGTTCAATTTTTAAAGTTAGGAAAGTAAAAGTTTCATCTTCATCCATTCCTATTTGCTCAACAGATTCTTTAAATTCTTCCATGGTTATATGTTCTATTCCTTGTTTTAGCTTTCGTTGGGCTGTATCAAATAAGATATAACATATTTTTTGAACTAAGTAAGGGTGCCCTTTTGTTATCTCATAAAGTCTATTAACACAATCTGGAGTTATCTTAATTCCAAATATCTCAAGTTGTTGAATAAACACTAATACTTCTTCCTTTCGAAAATCCCGTAGGATTATTGGTTTGGCTATATTAAAAGGAGAAGTTTTATCATCTTGTCCTATTGTTAGCTCAAATAAATCTACTGTTCCTGAAATTAAAATATTAATCTTTGAATAACTTGGATTTATAGTAGATTCATTATATATTGTCCTTAAAACCAATAGCAATTCTCTGGCTATTTCTTTAGGTAAAATCTCTATCCCATCAAGTAAAAATAATATCTTAGAATCTATCTTTGATGCAATATTTTCAAGGAAATATCTAAAGAGACTTGCATTTCTTATGATTGTTCCTCCAGTCATCCCACCCAGTCCTTTTTTTCGGACATGAAAAATAATATACTGGGCTAAATGTTGGTAGAAGGTTTCTAAGTTATAATCTTTAATCTTTTCAAAATTAATATAAATGGAATAATAATGAAGGTGGTTGTCTTTATTAATTTCGCCCATCAGTTGGTAAATAAATGTTGTCTTACCTGTATGATTAGGGGCTAATAGACTAAAGTAATTTCCCCTTTTTAGACCAATTATTACATCATCTATTTCTGCCTTTCTAATAATGGACACTGCCTTATCTTTCTCCTGGTCAAGCGCTCTATCATAGACAAATGGATTTATCTTTTCCATGATTATATTATCCCCTCCTTTAGACTTTCTTTTAATATATATTTTCTCTCTATATTATTTTTTATTATTGTTGGAAGTCTATCGAATAAAAAGGAATATTCTTTTCCATTCTTATCCAATACTCCTAATAGAATGAGATTATCCATATCTTTATCCACCTCATCAATTTTAATAACTATTCCTTCGTTCTTCAGGGTATGGTGAATTGTCTCAAAAGAAATAGGTGGTTTCATATTGATAATATTAAAAATGATACTCCGCTTCAGGTTATCTTTATCAAAGGTTGGCAAAAATATGTTAAGGAGATCCCTCTCAAAATTAGAATCCATATAAATTCTATTAATTAAACTATCCGAGACAATCCTATTATTACTCTTTGACAAACTTTCAATCAATTTCTCACAAAAAGCCTGGATACAACTTGGATGAAGTGATACTAAATTAAGAATTTTATCGATATTTTTTATAGGGTCTATAAAGCTTACGCCAAGGTTTCCCATTGGTTCTCGAATTAAATTCTCTCCACCTGGTTTGTCTAAGACAGAAAGATGAATAGATTTAGTAAAGTGATAAAGAGGTGAATCTATATCTTTAGTTTGAAAATATAGCACCTTAAATCCAGCCATAATACATCTACAATAACCGTTAAATGCTAAATCCCTGAGGGCTGAGATGAGTAAATATCCATTCTTTTTATCTATATCAATAAGATTGTCAATCTCATCCAGCAAAAAGATAACCCTTTCATTTTTAACACTGAAATACCTAAAAAATGATAACATATCCTTTATTTCCTCCGTTGGGATTTCTAACCGGTGACATACTAATGAGAAGAAGTCTTCATAATCTCTACAAATACTGCAGTCAATAAAGATAACCTTACTATCTCCATTCTTTTCCATCTCTTTCTTTACTTTTAATAGTAAGGATGTTTTACCCATCCTTCGTCCTCCAACAATGGTATAATTTACACCTTTATTCTCCATAAGTTCTTTGATTTCTTTTTGTCTGCCATAGAAATTTTTTGTAGGACCAAGTGAACAATATGGAGATACCTGACGCAAACCTATCTGCTCAACTATACATTTGATAAAGGCTTTCTTAGAATCATAGGCAGAAAATACCTTTTTTAAATCCTCCTTATTTAGTACCACAAGTTGATAAGCAGAATTTTTTACCCATTGCTTAAGTTTTGTAGAATCTTTATCGGCTATGATAAAAGATATATCATTTTGAACCTTTTCTCTTCTGATAATATTTTCTATATTCGAAATAATATCCTTATTTATTTCTGGCACTACCATAAATAGAGAATCCTCCTTCTTCATTTTAATTCTCATCCTTTCTATGTCAATCTTAAAATAGATTATTTGTTGTGCAGAAACTTGTTTTTTAATCTCAAATCCTACAAATTTCGCCAAATTACCTAATAAGTTAGATAATCTCTCACCATCTCCAGTTTCAATTGATTCTAAACTATCAAGAATTGGAGATATAATCCTTCGCCGCTCGTCACTCAATAGTACCTCAGGAAGAATATTATCCTTTCCTATACCTGAAATAGTCATTTTTGCTTCTTTTCTGTTGTCAACCACACATTTTTCTAAAATCAACCTAATGTCTTGTAAAGTAAATTCCGAGGTATCTATGACTAAATTCGCCTCTTTTCTTAATCCTTCTAAATATCTCCGTTCAATTTTAATATTCTCTAATAGTCCTCTCCGTCTTCCCCATGGATGTGGTCTTCCTGTCTTTTCATATCGATGTTTAATTACCTCATCAGAAGCATCTAAGAATATAAGTTTATAATCAATACCTATTTCAGATAGTTTCTTTAGATTAGAAAATACTCCATTTGAAAGTCCTACTTCTCCTGTATCAAGTACAAGACAATAGGATTTTCTCTTACTTTTACCGTTAATACAAGTTCTTACAAATTCTGGTAGTAGAGAGGGAGGTAAATTCACTACATGATGATATTCCATATCCTTAAAACATTTTGCCGCTTCGCCTTTACCTGCACCAGAAATACCGGCAATAATAACAAATTTAATCATTTTAGCCATTTCATTTGTCACCCCCCTATCATCTTATTTAATATTTCTTAATAAATTTCCCTTTTGTCTTAAAAGAGTAGCAAATTTTATGCCAGGGTAGCAGTAAATTTAGTTTTCATCCCAATAGAGTAAAACAATACATACATTTTTAATCTTATCACTTATCCATGACCAAAATTTCCTATCCGTCCTTTACTATACAAATTTCAACTTTCTGCATATACATTTTACCAAAGATTGTATAAAAAAGCAAGTTGTTTTTCAACTGAGCTGATAAATCGAAAGTAAAAATTTACGGATTGGGAGTAAAGAGTGGATTTGTAAAAAATATGACCGATTAAGTAATCTATCTATTCTCTTTGGGGTGAAGCAGGGCAAGAATTTCTTTTATCGTCTGTCCGTGGGCCTCCGCAGATTCAAGAATGTTTACGATACGGTTTCTCTCTGCCTCTTTAACTAAATTTCCATATTGCCTCGTGGTAAATAAACCAAGTCCCCCTTTTGGTGTATATACAACTATACTTAACCCTCCTAATCCAGTCGCCCATTTTCCTGAAAGTCTATACCTCTGATCCTGCCAGGCATCAGGATGTCTCATCTTCATAATATGTTCCGAGTTGTAAAGCATTAACGCAAAAGTAATCCGTGCATTTATCGTATTAAATTTACGACCTGCAAGCCTCTCAATTTTCCATCGCTGGTTAAGTTCCCTAAACCCCTGATTCTCAATTATCCATCTTGAACGATAATAATTCCTTATTTTAAAAGGGTTCTTTATCGTAGGTAAAGAAGTGATATACTGAACTGGACGACGGATACTGCTATCCTCATTATGAAGAGAATTCCCTTTTATGTCCCTCTCATCCGAAACAACTGCATTAGTTAACCCTATTTGATTGCCCTTTTCATCATAAAGAGGGATACCTTCAATCCCTGTTGATCTAACCTTTATCTCGCCAAATTGGCTGTGTTCCTCCCTCCTCCATATCCACTTAACATCCCCTCCTTCTATACACATCTCTATATATTTAACTACCTCAAGCCTTTCATCTCTGGCTCTGGTTACATAATCTATTCCAAAATCCCTCTTTAATCCTGTCAAATATTCAGCCCCCCACTATCCTCTATCCATGGCTAACACATCCATCCACTCTCTCAATGGTGCAATCTCCTGGTTAAGACGCAAAAGCATCTCACGAAGCATTACCTTCTCACTGGTCTGAAGCGGTACCAGAGAAAAACCAACTATCCGTTCACGATTAGCCGTTATATTCAACAACAACACCAATTTGTATCCCCTCTTACTTCCTACTTGCCCAATGTTCTCATACTTCTTCCCATAGGGAATAATTATCTCCATAGCATCTGCAAGGTATACCTTACCACGAATCCAACGTCGTTCCCTCAATAGACGAACATGCTTTGTAAAATTATGCAAAACATTTGAAACTCCAATCCTTGCAAGATGATTAGACAGTATCTCAGGATCAATAACCAATTTACCTCTCTTTTTTGCCAACTCTACATCCTCTACATTAAAAATCCAGCAACTAACATCAATCGTGCATCGGATAATACCTTCCCACACTGACTGATTGCTTCTATATCTGCTAATTCGCGAAGGATTTCTATACTATTAAGAACTCGGGGAGATTTGCCATTTTCCTTCTTCAACTCTGTAGGCTGCATACTTACCATCGTTTCCCATAACCCACTCCTCACCAAAAATTCTATCCAAAAATCATTCTCCCCATAACCTGATAAAACCGCCTCATACTCCTCCTTTTCCACTATTGCTTTCTCACAAACAGAATTGTTGTGAAACCAAACCTTATACCCTTTATCCATCTTTTTCCTCCTCCCTAAAGGGTTCTTTAGATTGTGCCTTTCCTAATTCCCTGAACAATTCCCTAACTTCATTACTTATCTTCCACCACTTTGTAAGATATCTATTGAATTCGCACCACTGGGAAGTTTCCTTCTTCATCCGTAGCAATTCTTGTTTTTTGACATATTTCAATTTGGTTTTCCCAGATATCTTGCCTGATAAATAATAAGCAGAAGAACTTCTCTTCTTTGCTGATGTTCCAAGTCTACGTTTAATCAAACATACCATTATCATCTCTCTGTGTCTTAAAAGAGCTTTTTCCATATCTTGTTTCTCTTCAAGTTTTCTGGAAATTTTCTGTCTTATTTGATTTGCCATTTGCCTATCTTTCATAGTATCAGTATTATATATTACTGATACTTGTCAAGAAAAAAATACAGATAGGATAAAAATTTTTTGCCCTATCTGTAACTATTGATATTTATTGATGTTACAGAACTTTCGATTTATCAGTCATTTTTGGGAGAAGGGAACTGCATCGTTCCAGTCCCCTTCCCCCAAACCTCTGTCCTCTGCGATACGCCTTGACAGCCGTGATAATTGGGTGGTAGGGGATCGCTTTGCTCCCTTTTTTTTATTATATTACGGCTGTTGAATCTTTGGTTATAGGATTATTAAATTCATCCTGTCGCTCGAGTCTAAATACCTCTGAGACAGTCCCCGCAACCGCAAATTGAGGTGCCAAAAGAAGGACTAAATGCTTTTCAGACGGGGTTAAAATACA
Organism: bacterium; assembly: GCA_040757115.1. NCBI lineage: Bacteria > bacterium. Next base: position 14,804 of record JBFLYA010000081.1, read on the forward strand.
GCCGTGTAGAGATATGGTTGTTTGCGTGTCGGAAGTAGCTAAATACGACTGGCTATTGTAAGTTCCAGGGGATTGTCCCACCGGATAATCTAACCATAGGTATAGGGTTTGTGTTGCCCCTTGTTCTGAAGTAGCGGGATAAGTGCCCATAGTTTGATAAGTAGGCGTGACGGTATTCTGAAGACTACTCGTATTGGTTAAGGCATAACCTAACGGGCCAGGCAAGGATATAGTGCCACCATTTTCACCAATAAAATCCTCTGCCTTAATCTGTAAGATATAGTTGCTGTTAGAAATAATATTGAGATTAATAGGAGAAGTAAGCGGATTATCATTTGTATCGGCAAAAGAAGAGGTAAAAAAGGCATCCTGGCTATCAATGTTTATCTCGCTGTAATAGGCGTTACTAATATTTATTTCACCTGATACATCCTGGGATTGGTTTGTATAACATACGACCACTTTAATCTTCCAATCAGAATTTTGTTGATACCTTGCTATTTTGCCTGGAGTAAAAACTAATTTCAAAGTTCCTGTCCCGGTAGTAGAAGTAGCAATTTTACAATTATCTTTATCAATAGTCCAGGTAGAACTTAATGGACCAACTAATTTCCAGCCGTCATTTTTACTCCATTGATAAGTAGCGTGGTCGATTGAGGTATCTGTTCCTTTTTCTGAATTTGTTGTTCCATCCCAGATATAGAAATTAACTCCATAGATAACATCAAATTCATCAAAGACCTGGACCAAAAGTGTCATTTCATCATTTGGAGTCATTTGTGAAGTAGAAGTAGTAGTTTGGCCGTTATCATCTTCAAAAAGTGTTACTGTTCCTACTTGCGGAATATAAGCCTCGCTGAGATTATAAGTCAGGATTAAAAATCCTATTAAAATAATCTGGAGTTTCGTGAATTTATTCATCATGGTTTAACCATAACCTTGGAATATAAATTCCAAATTTCAAATAACAAATTCCAAATAAATTCCAAGCACCAAATTCCAAAACCTATTGCTTTATCAATTTTGTTAAAGGGAGTTGAATATTTTGCTCAATAATGTCAGATTTAGGT
>JBFLYA010000082.1 GCA_040757115.1 bacterium
GAGAGTGGGGACATTTGGAATCAACCCCTTTCTTGAAATGGAGAACAGCATATTGTCTCACTTGAGCTAAAATAAAAATAAGGACTTTATGCCCCTAAAACTAAAAAACTTGAACATCGAGTATTAAAAAATTAATAAACAACGAAAGACCCAAAATGCACAAAAAAAGGAAATTTCTGTCTCTGGTAAATAGATTTTAATTTTTTCTCTGCGTCTCTGTGTCTCTGCGGTGAACGGTTACAAAAAATCCTGATAATCTGCGTTTATCTGCGTCCAACAAAAAAGAAAATCAGTGTTTCATCCGTGTCCATCTGTGGCTGAACAGTTACGAAAAAATAATAAATTTCAACAAACTGGGAGTTATTTTAATGGCAGAATCTAATCAAAATTTCTCATTTGAAAATGATATAGAAGACCTATTGGGTGATTTAGGAGTAGTAGTAGAAAAAAAAACGGAATCAGAGGAAGAAAAAATATCTGAATTACCGGCTAAACAAGAAATCTCTCCTACTCCGCCAGAATCACCGGTTGAACTTGAAGAAGAACCCCCCGCCCCGGCTGAAGAAGAAAAGGTTGCCCCAGAAACTAAAGAAAAAGCACCAGAAGTAAAGGAAGAAGAATTGCCGGCTAAACAAGAAATCTCCCCTACTCCGCCAGAATCACCGGTTGAACTTGAAGAAGAACTACCCGCCCCGGTTGAAGAAGAAAAGGTTGCCCCGGAAATCGAAGAAGAAACACCGCAAGTAAAGGAAGAAGAATTGCCGGCTAAACAAGAAATCTCCCCTACTCCGCCACCGTCACCGGTTGAACTTGAAGAAGAACTACCCGCCCCGGCTGAAGAAGAAAAGGTTGCCCCGGAAATCGAAGAAGAACCACCACAAGTAAAGGAAGAAGAATTGCCGGCTAAACAAGAAATCTCCCCTACTCCACCAGCATCACCGGTTGAACTTGAAGAAGAACTACCCACGCCGGTTGAAGAAGAAAAGGTTGCCCCGGAAATCGAAGAAGAACCACCACAAGTAAAGGAAGAAGAATTGCCGGCTAAACAAGAAATCTCCCCTACTCCACCAGCATCACCGGTTGAACTTGAAGAAGAACTACCCACCCCGGTTGAAGAAGAAAAGGTTGCCCCGGAAATCGAAGAAGAAACACCACAAGTAAAGGAAGAAGAATTGCTGGCTAAACAAGAAATCTCCCCTACTCCGCCAGAATCACCGGTTGAGATTGAAGAAGAACTACCCGCCCCGGCTGAAGAAGAAAAGGTTGCCCCGGAAATCGAAGAAGAAACACCACAAGTAAAGGAAGAAGAATTGCTGGCTAAACAAGAAATCTCCCCTACTCCGCCAGAATCACCGGTTGAGATTGAAGAAGAACTACCCGGCCCGGTTGAAGAAGAAAAGGTTGCCCCGGAAATCGAAGAAGAAACACCGCAAGTAAAGGAAGAAGAATTGCCGGCTAAACAAGAAATCTCCCCTACCCCGCCAGCATCACCGGTTGAACTTGAAGAAGAACCACCCGCCCCGGCTGAAGAAGAAAAGGTTGCCCCAGAAACTAAAGAAGAAGCACCAGAAGTAAAGGAAGAAGAATTGCCGGCTAAACAAGAAATCTCCCCTACTCCGCCAGAATCACCGGTTGAGATTGAAGAAGAACTACCCGGCCCGGTTGAAGAAGAAAAGGTTGCCCCGGAAATCGAAGAAGAAACACCGCAAGTAAAGGAAGAAGAATTGCCGGCTAAACAAGAAATCTCCCCTACCCCGCCAGAGTCACCGGTTGAACTTGAAGAAGAACTACCCGTCCCGACTGAAGAAGAAAAGGTTGCCCCGGAAATCGAAGAAGAAGCACCAGAAGTAAAGGAAGAAGAATTGCCGGCTAAACAAGAAATCTCCCCTACCCCGCCAGCATCACCGGTTGAACTTGAAGAAGAACTACCCGCCCCGGTTGAAGAAGAAAAGGTTGCTCCAGAAATCGAAGAAGAAGCACCAGAAGTAAAGGAAGAAGAATTGCCGGCTAAACAAGAAATCTCTCCTACCCCGCCAGCATCACCGGTTGAACTTGAAGAAGAACTACTCGCCCCGGTTGAAGAAGAAAAGGTTGCCCCAGAAACCAAAGAAGAAGCACCAGAAGCAAAGGAAGAAGAATTGCCGGCTAAAGAAGAAATCTCCCCTACTCCGCCAGTGTCGCCGGTTGAACTTGAAGAAGAACCACCCGCATCCGTAGAACAAGAAATACCTGAATTAGAAGAGACATCGATACCTGTTGAAGAGGAGGTCAAGGAAGAAATTATGCCTGAAGAAAAAATACCTATTATTGAAGAAGAGATACATAAGGAAGAAGAACATGGAGAGGCGTTTGAAACAATCATTACCGAAGACCACTTTGAAGAAATTAAAGAACTAAAAGAAGAACTCCCACGCCCTCTTCCCAAAACTCCAAAACACAAGAAAGAAAAAGTGTCCATTCTCCCATTTTTAAAAAGAGGACTACAAATTCTCTTTTTAGGTATTGTGATAACCGGGATTTTATCATTGAGTTATCCAGCTTACCTATATTTCTATAAACCATATCAACATTTTAAATCCGGAGCAAATTATATTCAATCTAAAAAATTTGATAAGGCAGAAGATGAGTTTAAAGAGGGATTAAGTTTTGTTCGAGGGAAAAGAGGGAAGATTAATGCTTATAATCAATTTGGTGAAGTTTATTTAAAGGTAAATGAGTATAAAAAGGCGGAGCAAAAATTCAATCAAGCCCTTCTTATAGCCCCAGATTACCCTGTTACTAAAAATAATCTTGTCAAACTTCAAATCCAAAAAGGTCATTTAAAAGCAAGTGAAGAGATGTGTAAAGAGATTTTATCCGCACATCCTACAAATATACCAACTTATGTTAATTTAGCCAGGGTATTACTTATGACTTCACGACCCGAAGGCGCAGTTAAATGTTTAAAATATGCCCTTTCTGTAAATAAAAAAGATATAGAGGCCTTATCCCTATATCAACATGCGTTAGCTAAAGCAGGTAAACATCGTGAGTCATTAAGTATTCATCGCTATCTATACCAGCTTGTCAAAGGTAAAAGATTATATTATCCTGATGATTTGACTGATATTGGACACATTTACTTGAAAAAGGGAGATTTATTTACTTCAGCCGATATTTTTCACCTGGTCTTAAGACATTATCCCAAACACAGTCGGGCAAGATTTCTATTATCTCAAGTATTACTTAAGGAATACAAGGTAGATGAGGCAATAAAAGAGCTTGAAAAAACAACGAAATATAATCCAAACTACGACCCTGCTTATACGCTTTTAGGTCAGGTTTATTATGATAAAAAGATATACGATAAGGCATTAATCCGATTTCATAGAGCGACTATGATTAATCCTGAAAACAATGCGGCTTTTGAAGGAATGGGAAATGTTTATTATTATCATTTAAATGCCTATAAGGAGGCGGCAAATGCCTATGCAAAAGTAAAAACAACTTCACTTCAAACAAAGTATAATTTAGCTACCTGTTTTTATAAAACAGGTCAATTTGATAAAGCCCTTGAACTGTGGAAAAGATTTCCACCAATTCCTGTAATTAACTATAATCTGGCTAATACCTATGTCCAGTTACATAATTTAGACCAGGCAATGAAAGAATATGAAGATTTGATAAATTTTTATAAAGAGAAGATAAAAGCAAGTGCTATTCAACGAGAAAGAAAGGAGATGTATCAAGAATTAAGCGAGATTTATAATAATGTCGGGGTAGTGACCGAATTACAAGGAGAAGGTAAAAAGGCACTTTCTTACTATTGGCAAGCATTAGAATTTGCCTCTTTAGCCGATGGAGAAAATAAACCCGCCTACAATAACCTTAATCGAACCTTTAACTTAGAAGGTTTAAGTTCTGTTACTCAAGCACTAAATGATGTAAAAAAGGTAACCGTTCAACCATAGAGGCACAGAGTTCACAGAGAATTAGAGAAATTAGCCACTGAAAAGTGAGGCTAAAGCCTCGCATACAAATCTTTTTATTATTCGTGTTCATTCGTGGTTATATATTCCCTCTGTGTTCTCTGTAACTCTGTGGCTATATCCCTGAACGGTTACTGAAAAAGGAATATAGGATAAAAAAATAAATAATGCAGGCAATAAATTACCAGGCTAATAATTTAAAAAATCGTAACTGTTCAGCCACTGATTAACACAGATTGACACGGATAAAATAGATTATCAAAGTAGCATTTAAAGTGGAGTAAGCGTTCAGCCGTGTCCCTCAGATGGGACAATATCAACTCAAAACTCAAATGTCAAAACTCAAAACTTCATCTCAAAACCTTAAAACTAATAGATTTATTGCGACTGATGGAGAAGCTTTTAATTGTAGTTTTGAGCTTTGCTTCATTTAATGTCCCATAGGGACAACATATCGGTAGAAATAAATATCATACAAATAATGTCCCGTAGGGACAATATATCGGTAAATGGCTTTCCATAAATTTTCTACCAATATATCGTTCCTACGGAACTGATTGATTTATCTATCTATTCCTACCGATATTATGTTCCTAACGGAACGATTATTCTCATACCTTATTTATGGGTATTATCCTATGTAGACTTCCAGTTAATAACCGCTATACAACAAAAGTAAAAAACCTTTGACTTTTACAGAATTATCTGCTATAATACCAGTAAGATAAAAATGGGGCAGGAGAAAATAAAGATGGAGATATCCAATCCGCATGATGCCTTTTTTAAAGAGGTGTTTTCCAATAAAGAGAATGCAGATGATTTTATCAATGCTACCTTACCAGAAGATTTGAAGAAAAATCTGGATTTGTCAACATTGGAATTGGATAATAATTCTTATATCGATGAGGAACTAAAGGAGAACTTTTCGGATATCGTCTATAATTGCTTCTATATTGGTAAGAGCAAGATAAAGATTTCACTTTTATTTGAACATAAGAGTTATGTAGTGAAATATCCACATCTTCAGATTCTAAGGTATATGCTGAAGATATGGCAGACTAATATCAAGCAGAAAGAAAAATTAATTCCTATTATTCCTATTATTTTCTACCACGGCAAGGACAAATGGCATTTAAGGGAGCTAAGTAGTTATTTTGAAGGGTTTGATGAGGTATTAGGCCGTTATATCCCAGATTTTGATTATTTATTGACTGATTTATCGGGTTATAGTGATGAAGATTTAAAGGGAAGGATATTTTTAAATATTGGTTTACGGATTACATGTTTAATGATGAAAAATATCTTTGATGAGGGAAAGGTAAGGGAACATTTAGAGGAATTTTTAGCGATAGGGAAGATGTATTATGAACAGGAGAAGGGATTAAAGTTTTTAGAAGGGGTAATAAGGTATATCTACAATAGCACTGAGATTAAGATAGAGGAAGTAATTGAAGCAACTAAGAAGATTTCTGCAAAAGGAGGTGCAGTAGCAATGACTACAGCAATGAGATTAAGGCAAGAAGGATTACAACAAGGGGTACAACAAGGCTTACAACAAGGAATACAACAAGGCTTACAACAGGGTGCATACAACAAGGCGATAGAAACTGCTAAGTCTATGTTCCGCAAAGGGTTTAATCTTGAGGTGATTGCTGAAATCACAGGACTTACAAAAGAAGATTTGAAAAGGCTTGTTAATGAAAAACACTAAACTATAGGCAGACCTGTGGGGTGCATTTTATGCACCCTACCTTTGTGCTTCTGTGCCTTTGTGCCTGATATAGACTTATACCATTCCCCCAAATGAGTGACCTATTACAATCCCTGTAACAAAAGTTTCCACCTGTGCGATTAGACTAATTCATCGCAGAGACGCAAAGGAAAAATAAATGTAAAATGTAAAATAGGAAATGAAAAATGGGAAATTTTAGTACTTCACAAGACTCATTACCTTTCAGTTATACATTTTCATTTTACATTATCCATTTTACATTTAACCACACAGGTCGATAAATTTCAATGTGGAAAGATTGAAAGAAGGCATAAAAAGATTTGTCTTGTCCAATCTTCGTGTCCTTCGTGCTCTTCGTGGTGAATAGTTACCAAAAATCAATGTTTCATCCGTATCTATCTGTGGCTGAATAATTACAAAAAATCTATAGAAATTCTTAACCGATTACTATGAATAAATGGATTGAAATTAATCTAACAAATATAACACATAATATCAACCAGGTCCGTAAATTAGTCGGCGAGGGAGTAGAGATAATGCCTATTGTCAAAGCTAATGCCTATGGCCATGGGGGTATTGAAGTTGCAAAAACGGTCATAGAAGCAGGGGCAAATAGATTAGGTGTGGCATCTCTGAATGAAGGGATAGAACTCCGAGCCGCTGGAATAACTGTTCCTATCTTAGTTTTATCTCCTCTTGAATCTAATCAACTTCAACAAGCGATTGATAACCAATTAACATTGACCATTTCAAGTCTTTCTGACCTTAAAAATTTATTCAACCAATCAATAAAAATTCATCTTAAGATAGATACTGGTATGGGCAGACTTGGAATTCAGTGTAACGAAATAAATGAGTTAATTGAAATCATAAAATCATCTCATTTACAAATAGAAGGTATTTTTTCTCATTTTGCTCAGGCGGATGTGGATGATAAATCATATACCTATAAACAATTTAGTAAATTTCAAGAGGTAGTAAAGAACATCTCTGCGTCAGGAATAGATATTCCGATAAAACATATCTCAAACAGTGCCGCAATAATAAGATTTAAGGAGATGCACTTAAATTTAGTCAGACCAGGCATTATGATTTATGGGCTTTACCCTGCACCGAATATCCCTAAAATAGTGTCTCTCCGCCCGGCAATGACATTTAAAACTAAGATTATCCAATTGCGTAAAATCCCGCAAGGATATGGTATTTCCTATGGTTCAACTTACATCACTCCTGAAGAAACACTCATCGCCACTATCCCGGTAGGTTATGCCGATGGTTATAACCGACTTTTATCTAATAAGGCACAGGCAGTAATTAAAGGAATTCGAGTGCCTATTGTAGGACGAATAACAATGGATTTTTGTATGCTAAATGTAAATAAAGTTCCGGATGTGGCAACTGGGGATGAAGTCATCTTATTTGGTGAAGACCCACAGGTAGATGAATTAGCACAAATCTGTCAGACAATCAACTACGAAATCGTCTGTGGCATAAATCTGCGTGTACCGCGGAGGTATTGCAGAGACTAAACTTAGAAAAAAATGGGGTAGTGAAATAATAGGGTGATGCATTTAACATCAACACTCCCATACTAGTGTCGTGTTGAACAAATAACGCACGGAATTTGATTCTGGTAACTGGTGATTGGTAACTGGTAATTAAATACCGTTCGGCTGATCTCAGGACGAAACTATTTAACCAGTTACCAATTATCCGTTTGCAGGTTATGAAATCTGATGATACGCCGTGCAAAATTTACTCAACACCACACTAGCAAAAGGACATAGAATGATTTGGGTTATTTATTCATTAATCTCTGCCTTTTCTTCTGCAACAACAGATACACTTTCTAAAAAGGCAATGGAAAAAGAAAACCAATATTTAATTCTCTGGGTAAGATTGGTTTATTGCCTGCCTTTTCTTATGCCATTACTTATTTTTATCCAGATTCCTGAGTTAGATTTTGTTTTTTGGAGCACTATTTTACTCCTGTTACCATTTGAAATTATCGCTGAAATACTTTATGTTCAAGCAATAAAGATTTCGCCTCTATCATTGACTATTCCATTTCTTTCATTTACACCTGTATTTTTGATTTTTGTTTCTTTTTTTATTTTAGGTGAATTGCCTACAGTCATTGGAGTTATAGGGATTATCTTAGTAGCAATTGGAGGTTATACCTTAAATCTTCATCGGACTTCACAGGGTATATTAGAACCTTTAAAAGCCATAATTAAAGAAAAAGGTTCATTTTATATGCTCATTGTCTCTTTTATTTTCAGTATTACAGCGACTCTGGGCAAATTAGCGATTTTGCATTCAAGTCCAACATTTTTTGGCGCATTTTATTTCATCCTTTTAGGAACAGCCTTTACGCCTATTGCAATTGTCAAATCAAAGAAAAGATTTATTGACTTTTTCAAGATTTCCAGAAATTATTTTTTTATTGGTTTCTTCTTTGCAGTAATGGTCATTTGCCATTGTTTGGCAATTCAATTGGTTGAGGTTTCGTATATGATTTCTATCAAGCGGGCAAGTCTAATCTTCAGTGTTATCTATGGCTGGTTAATCTTTAAAGAAGAAAATATCAAAGAAAGATTCTTTGGAACTTTACTGATGATAATCGGGATGGTCTTGATTATACTGTAAGTCAGATGAATCAGACAAAGAAAAAGGGGAAACGGGGAAACGAAGAAAGGGAGAAATCTGTGTCCTCTGCGGTAAAATCTTGCGGATATTTTCAGGGGAAACGGACATGAGCCAAGGCTCACAAAGGGCAATGAAAATGGGAGAAGGACAACCCCCTAACCCCCTTTATTAAGGGGGAATATCTGTTCTACACCATAGGATATGAGTCTGTGGATACTATACTAATTCGCTAATCTCTAATTCACTAATTCGCTATTTTCAGGGGAAAGGAAGTTTCACGCCAGGCATGCAAAGAACGCAAAGGAAAATAAGGGAAAAAATTACCTTTGCGTCCTTTGCGTGAAAAAACTATTTTCAGGTCACGAATTTTCAGTGTTTCATCTGTGTCCATCTGTGGCTGAATAGTTACAGAAATTATTAAGGTGGTGAATAAAATTATGAACTCAAAAAATGAAATTGAAACACAAATAAAAGATTTAGTAAAAAAAGAAGGGATTGTGCTATGTGGTTATGCTAATCTGGAGAATGTCCAGCGTCCATTATTAGCCCAAAAACTAACTTATGGTATTTCCTTAGGCTATCGGCTTTCAGAGGTGATAATTGACGGCATAATTGATAGACCGACAAGAGACTATTTCCATCATTATCGCCAGATTAATCTTTTACTTGACCAGAGTGCATTAAAGGTAACCAGTTTTATTCAACAACAAGGTTACAATGCCTTACCCATTCCCGCGTCTCAAATTACCGATTGGAAAGAGATAAGAGGAAGTATTTCTCATAAATTAATTGCGGCTAAGGCTGGCGTAGCCTGGATAGGTAGAAGTTCATTAGCAGTTAGTCCAGATTATGGAGCGAGAATAAGATATGTCAGTATTTTGACAGATTTACCACTTTCAACTGGAAAACCGTTAGATTTTGATTGTGGGGATTGTCAAAAATGTCTTGCAATCTGTCCTTGTGGGGCAATTGGAGATAGTGCAGATAAATTTGACCGCAATAAATGCCTTGAGCAACTAAAAATCTTTGCTAAATCAGAGAATTTAGGCACGCATTACATCTGTGGGCTGTGTGTTAAAATTTGTAGGTAAACCGTAAAAAGAGGATGTGGCGATAAAAATAATGACAAAATTTGCATTCTTCCCTCATTGCTCATTCCCAAATTTAGTCAGTGGCAAACTTTCAAACAAAAGTGAACCATTCCCTTGTTCCTTTGTTTCCTTGCTCCCTTGTTAAATTTGTAAAATTCGTGTATTTGTGTAAATTTCTCTTGACAATCTGTTTATTTTAATATACAATATAATCTGGTAGCCGAGATGGCGGAATTGGCAGACGCACCGGACTTAAAATCCGGTGGAAATTTATTTCCGTGCCGGTTCAAGTCCGGCTCTCGGCACCAGTTTGGTAAATAGTAATTGGTAACCATTTACTATTTACCATTTACCAATACATCGCGGGGTGGAGCAGTGGTAGCTCGTTGGGCTCATAACCCAAAGGTCGGCAGTTCGAATCTGCCCCCCGCAACCAGAAAAGAAGTAGAAAGAAGAGAGTAGAAAGTAGAGAGAGAGGAATCTAACAAAGACTGAGACAAAAAATCTGTAACCGTTCAGGTAATCCTTTACCGCAGAGACGCAGAGAAACAGAGAGGAAAATATCTTTTTTTCGTATTTTTCTCGCATTTTTCGCTGTTTAAAAAGGCTTAAAAACAGTTAGTCAAAAGTAAGTATTAAAAGATTAATAAACAACGAAAGACCCGAAATGCACACAAAAAAAGGAAATTTCTGTCTCTGGTGAATAGATTTTAATTTTTTCTCTGCGTCTCTGCGGTGAACGGTTACAAAAATCTCTCTACTTTCTACTCGCTACTCTCTACTTTTTAATTGGCGGTGTAGCTCAGCTGGTCAGAGCAACGGAATCATAATCCGTGTGTCCGGGGTTCGAATCCCTGCGCCGCTACCAGTAATTAATCTAATAACTGTTGATTCACAAAGGAAATTTTTATGGATATAACAGAGTTTAGTATAAGAATTTTGCTTCTTTTCTTTCCAGGGATAATCTGTTCATATATCGTCGATACATTTACAATACATAAACCACGAGAACCATTTTTCTTTTTGCTTCAGTCTTTTGTTTTTGGATTATCGTCATATTTCTTATTTTGGGTAGTACTTCCAATATATAATTTCATGGGGATTAAAGTGGGACTTTGGGACTCTAAGTCAGAAGTCGTATTTCTTAGAGCACTTATTGATGACAATATTCACATTTCCTATTATGAAATAGTATGGGTTTGTTTTGTGGCAATTATTCTGGGATTAATTATTACTGCAATTGAAACCTACAAGATTCACTTTCGGTTGGTTAAGGGTTTAAGGATTACTAAAAAATTTGGTGAATTGGATGTATGGGGCTATTCCCTTAACGCAAAAGATATTGAATGGGTAACTGTTAGAGATATAGAGAAAGATTTAGTTTATGATGGATGGGTTCAATCTTTCTCTGATGATTCAAAGGATGCGGAACTGCTTCTTCGTGATGTTTCTGTTTATAGTAATTTAGAAGCTAAACCTTTATATCAAGTTGGAGCAATGTATATTTCAAGGAAGCGTGATGATATTACCATAGAGTTTAGAACAATTCCTATTACTGAGAATATAAAATGGAAGGAGGGGAAAGAAGATGAAGGAAATAAAACCAATCCCGAAGCCACTGAATGAAGGAATGATAAAAAAGGGAGGTGTAAACTTACCACCCAAAACACCACCACCACCACCACCTTCAGGGCAGGGTAGTAAATCTCATCCTATTGGAAAAAAAAGTTAAAAGAAAAGAGTTTAATCGTATTAGATTTAATCCAAAAGTAATGGGTGGATGTAGAGGTAGCCGAAGGATACATATTACTGTTTCTCTGAGTGCTAATGGTATAAAGAGTGAGGATGTGCTCCGAGATTTCGGTAGATGGAAAATCCAAAACCCCTAATTTTTACGATTTTAATCCATGATTGAAAAGGTAGAAAAAATTATTATTCAATATCATATGCTTGATGAAGAAGATAAAGTAGTCATTGGAATTTCTGGAGGGCCTGATTCGGTTGCTCTTTCACATATCCTCTCAAGATTACAAAAAAAATATAAATTAACACTTTATCTGGCTCACTTAAATCATTTATTAAGAAAAGAGGCAAAACAAGAGGCTTTATTCGTAAAAGAAATAGCAAAATCACTGAAATTACCTATTGTTACCGCAGAAATAGACATTTTGCAGGATACTTCAAAAAATTTCTCCATCCAGCAAAAAGCCCGTAAAGTTAGATATGAATTCTTAATTCAAACCGCAAAAACACTAAATGCGAATAAAATTGTCTTAGCCCATCATCATGATGATAATTTTGAAACTAAACTTATGTGGTTAATCCGTGGATGCGGAGCAACAGGAATAAAAGGAATTCCACCTGTACGGAAAATTGATGAACAACTTTATATCATTCGACCATTAATAAAAATTACAAAACAAGAAATCATAGATTACCTTAAATCTCATAATCTATCATTTAAAACAGATACATCTAATCTGAAAACAGATTATTTACGCAATAAAATCCGATTAAAATTATTACCAAAACTACAAGAGTATAACCCAAAGATAAAAGAGGTATTAGATAAATTATTTACTTTGTGGGAAATAGATGATGAATATTTAGAGTTTTTATCAAAAGAAGAGAAGAATAAAGTTCTATCAGGAAAAAATAAGGTTGACTTAAAAAAATTTTCCTGCCTCCATCAATCTATTCAATCCCGTATCTTACGCCAAATGATTGAAGAAGTAAAAGGCGATTTACAAGGAATTACATTTAAACATATTGAGGCTATCTTAAATTTAATTAAAAATGGACCGGCGCAAGGAAGTTTGAATTTACCATTAAATATTAATATTCAAAGGGAATATGATACTTTAACTATTTATCACGGAGATAGAGTTGAGGAAAAAGGGGAAGAAAAATATTTAAAAGTTCCCGGGATAACCGTAATAGACGGCTTAAAAATAGAAACACAATTAATCCAGAAAATTTCTCTCTCTACCGATTTATCTACTTACTTAGATTATGATAAAGTTCAATTACCATTATTACTTCGCCATCGAAAAAAAGGTGATAGATTTCATCCTTATGGAATGGTGGGAAGTAAAAAGATTAAAGATTTTTTTATGGATTTAAAGATTCCAAAAACAAAGCGAGACAAAATCTATCTTCTTGAGGATAAAGAAGGAATTATTTCGATAATTGGACTTAATAGAATTGATGAACGAGTAAAGATTACAGATTTGACTAAAAATATATTAATGATAAAGGTGATTTAGAATGAGTAAAGGTGTAAATTTAATTTTGTGGTTAATTTTTTTAATATTAGTTTTACCCTATCTACTTAAGACTTTTCAGACACCTCTTCCACCAGTACCTGACCGAATAAGTTATAGTGAGTTTTTAGACTTTGTAGAAAAAGGTAAAGTTCAGAATCTTAAGATTGTTGACCGGGATATTAAAGGGACATTTAAAGGAGACAAGCCATTTGTTACTTATATACCTCATGAAGACCCTAACTTAATCAAATTTTTAGTTGAGCATAAGGTTTCTTTTGAAGGAGATAGTCCCGCAGAGGCAAAATGGTGGATGACACTACTCTGGTATTTAGGGACTCCTGTGTTTTTTTTCTTCCTCATCTGGTTTTTGTTATCTCAGCAAGTTGGAGGACCAAGGGGATTAACTCGTATAGCTACCTTTGGTCAAAGTCGGGCTAAATTTAATCCTAAGGAAAAAACGACAATCTCATTTAAAGATGTTGCGGGTGTAGATGAGGCAAAGGAAGAATTACAGGAGATAATAGAATTTCTGCGTCAGCCAAAAAAATTCCAGAAACTCGGGGCTAAAATTCCCAAAGGCGTTCTTTTAGTTGGTCTTCCTGGAACAGGAAAAACATTATTAGCCAAAGCAGTTGCTGGTGAGGCTCAAGTGCCTTTTTTAAGTATCAGTGGCTCGGATTTTGTTGAAATGTTTGTTGGAGTAGGTGCATCCCGGGTGAGAAATTTATTTGACCAGGCTAAAAAACAGGTAACTTCTTCAAATAAAGGATGTATTATTTTTATTGATGAAATCGATGCAGTTGGCAGACAACGGGGGGCAGGACTGGGTGGAGGTCATGATGAACGAGAGCAAACTTTGAATCAATTATTAGTGGAAATGGATGGTTTTAACACCGGCGAAGGGGTAATATTGATTGCCGCCACGAATAGACCTGATGTCCTTGACCCAGCACTTCTTAGACCCGGTAGATTTGATAGACATATTACAGTTGATATTCCTGATTTACCCGGTCGGGAGGCAATTCTTAAAGTCCATATGAAAAATGTTAAGGTAGCAAAAGAGGTGGATATAAAATTACTGGCACGCAGGACCTCAATGTTTGTTGGTTCAGACCTGGCAAATTTAGTTAATGAAGCCGCTTTATTGGGTGCCAGAAGAAAGAAAAAAAGAATAGGAACAAAGGAATTTGAAGATGCAATTGAACGAATTATTGCTGGTCCAGAAAAGAAAAGTAAGGTTACTTCTGAAAGAGAAAAAAAGATTAAGGCATACCATGAAGCAGGACATACACTACTGGCTAAACTTATACCGAATAGTGACCCGGTTCATAAAGTCTCAATTATACCTCGTGGCATTGCAGGAGGTTATACCCTTCAATTACCTACGGAAGATAAACATCTTTATACCCGCACTGAATTATTAGATAAAATGGTTGTAGCACTTGGCGGAATGCAAGCAGAATTAATTAAATTTAACGATATGACCACTGGTGCCCAAAAAGATATTGAATGGACAACAGATATTGCTCATAAAATGATTTGTGAATATGGAATGAGTGAGGAACTCGGTCCTATCGCCTTTGGAAGAAGAGACCAGGAGATATTCTTAGGCAGAGATTTCTTTAAAGAAAAAAATTATAGTGAACAGGTGGCATTTAAAATAGATACCGAAATCCATAATCTTATAAATTCCTGTAATAAAAAGGCTAAAGAATTATTACTCGAAAATAACGATAAACTTGACCGCCTGGCAAATGCCTTAATCGAAAAAGAAACATTAGAATCCCACGAAATAGAGGAAATACTTAAAGATGCTCACGAAATTAAAAACGTAACTATTCAACCACTGATTAACACAGATTAGCACGGATAAATAGCAGAGGACAGATGAGAAACGGGGAAACGGAGAAAGGGAGAAGGAGAGGAGACTCAAGGCACTATACCTAAATTTTTGGTGGTGTCTGAAGATAACGCTAATAGTGAAATCTATGCAGATTTGGTGTCCAAAAGGGGATAAGGAGATAAAGGGAGATATGGAGATTATTTATTGTAATTTGCAAAATTTTAGAATGAATTTATCTCCTTATCTCCATAATCCCCATATCTCCTTTTCTTACACTATTTCAACCTTTATGCTAGTGCTCTGTCGCCAATGATTTGATTAAGATTTTGGTCATTCTTGCCGATAATAATAATATAAACTCTTGAGGCAAGGAGGAACCAGAATGAAAAAAAAGTATATAGTTGAATTAACGGACGAAGAACGACAAATGTTGCAGAAACTAATTTCTTCAGGAAAGGGGGCAGCTCGAAAAATAGCCCACGCTCGAATATTACTAAAGGCTGACAGCAGTGAGGGGAGAGAAGAGATAAAAGATTCTGACATTGCCAAATCTATTGAGGTGGGAACAGCGACTGTGTTGAGAGTTCGCCAACAGTTTGTAGAGGATGGTTTAGAGGCGGTATTGGAACGGAGGAAGCCGCGGCGTGAATATCAGCGAAAACTTGATGGTGATGATGAAGCTCACCTGATTGCTTTGGCATGCAGCGAACCACCAGAGGGGCATTGTCGGTGGACATTAAGATTACTTGCAGATAGGATGGTTAAATTAGAGTATATCGATTCGGTGTCCAAGGACACTGTGCATCGGACATTAAAAAAACGAAATTAAACCCTGGTTAAGCAAGCAATGGTGTATTCCACCTAAGGCTAATGCAGAGTTTGTTTACAACGGAACTTTCCCTCAAAAAGAGCCTATAAAGAAGGGATAACCTTTTAATAATCAAGGGGATAGGCAAATTTTAGACCTTAAAAGTGTGCATACGAGTATTATTAAAAAATTTTATTATTTTTTTTAAAAAATGCTTGACAAAATTTAATTAATATGCTATTATTTAATCATTATGTATGTGTCCAGAA
>JBFLYA010000083.1 GCA_040757115.1 bacterium
CTCCGCTCTCCTGCAATCTCTAATCTCCCGTTTATAGTTTATCCTTGTTTACCTCATCTTGTTACCCAACTTGTGGGTAA
Organism: bacterium; assembly: GCA_040757115.1. Lineage (NCBI taxonomy): Bacteria > bacterium. The sequence continues at coordinate 81 of JBFLYA010000083.1, forward strand.
GGATTAGACCCCCGCCAGCGGGGGACAACGGCCAATCAATCACTTGAATGGCGACAGAGCACTAGATTAAAACACCACCAAAATTTGTATAACCTCTACGGCCTTCCCGATTAAGAAATCGCCATTAAGGATTGCACAGGAGAGTGTGGTCAGGTGAAGATTTTGCCGGGGAAGACCTATTTTGCAGGAAAAGGAGCTAATCTATGAAAGATTTAATTCCACAGGAGACAATTGAGCAAAGAATTTTTTTAATAAGAGGACACAAGGTGATGATAGATAGAGATCTTGCTGAATCTTGGTAGGGTCAAACCTTGATTATGGAATACAGAATGTTTTAAATTCTATAATCAAGGGTTGACCCTAATTATCCCCTTAAATGGGGTTTATTTCTGCCAGATTGATGTCCATTATGTTAAGGGTAGCTCGGAGAAAAAGGTACGGAAAATAGCAGTTGTCAGGTAAATTGAAGGAAAATGTCTTTTAATGGCAAATAACTTCATATTTCATTCCTCCAAATGACTGAGCTATTACAATTAATTCAAAATTTTGTTGACATAAGATAAAACTTTTGGTAAAATATCTACATAATGAGCAAAAAAGAAGGTAAGATCCGAATTCAAGCAAACCGAGAATGTTGCGAAGCAAAAAATGCCCAAAAAGCAACTTCCTATCAGTCAAGAAAAAAACAACCCAAAATTTTGGAGATTGTCTGCTATTCCCCTCCAAGAACTGGCTGGAGTGTTCGAGTAGAATATGTTAAGAAGCATCTTTTAGAAAATGGATATGAATGCCAAATATTGAATATCAGCCCTGAAAGTAGAAGAATTAAAAGTGATGAGTATCTTGATGTTCAAAATGGTTTTGATTATATTTTTAAAGTAGTTAAATATTGTCTCAAAGGATATAAAATCCATATGCATATGAATGGACAATCTATCAAAGGTTTTATTCTGACATTAATTAGTGAATTTATTAGTCTTTTATTTCTGAGGAGATGTATTTTAACCTTTCACGGTGGAGCAACACAATTATATTTCCCCCCAAAAAATTATTTGACAATACAAATATTTTTTGTTATATTTACTCTATCAAAGATAATTATTTGTAATGATGAGTATATTAAAGAAAAGATTAAAGAATCTGGAATAAAAGGAGATAAAATTAAACCAATCCCAGCCTTTAGTAAGCAATATTTATCATATAAAGAGACAAAACTTTCAGAAGACTTAGAGATATTTATCAATCAACATAACCCAATATTATCTTCATATATCTTTGAGAGACCTCAATTTTATATACCTGCTACATTAAGAGGTATTAAGGAGATTATTAAAGATTATCCTCATTTAGGTCTAATATTCGTTGGTCCTGCTAATTATTCACAACAGACTATAAATTTCGTCCAAACACTAAATTTAGAAAGGAATATATTTTTAGGTAATAATTTGACTCATGATGAATTTTTAACTTTATTAAATCGGTCAAAGATATACCTCAGAACCCCTGACTGTGATGGTATCTGTTCCTCAGTGCTACAAGCTTTATATCTTAAGATACCGGTAATAGGTTCTGAAAATCCACTTAGACCTCAATGTGTTATTAAATATAAAGTTGGCGATGAAATCTCATTAGTAGAAAAAATAAGGTATGTTTTAAAAAATTATGATGATGTAAAAAAAAACATACAGTTACCTGAAGTTGATGATACTGTGGTTAATGAGGTAGAATTATTAATTTCATAATAATTGGTAAGCGTTCGGGATATACATCAAAACTAACTGTTCACCGCAGAGACGCAGAGAGAAAATTAAAAACTATTTACCACACGCAGAATTCCATCACGGATTTTCATCAGTGCAATCTTTTGAGAACCGACATATCATGATTGATTAACAAATTTGGTTTTGATGTCCTATGTATTACCCTGATGTCCTCAATAATCTTTTCTGTTATCTGATTTATTTCCATGTCTTCTGCGTTCCTTTGCGTCTCTGCGGTAAATTACCATCTGAACAGTTACGAGAAAATAAATCATACCTGGATTTGGGATGATACTAAAATCAATGTCTTATTAGAAAAAGCTACTCAATCATTAGGAGAACTAAATGCATTTTCGCTCATTGTGCCAGATGTAGATGTTTTTATTCAAATGCATATAGTAAAAGAAGCCCAAGCGTCAAGTGGGGCTTCAGTCTTTGGTCTGTTTTTCAGGGGAAACGCTCATGCCCCTGCAGGGCACAAATGAGGATGAAAATAGTAGGTAGGAGATAGAAGGTGGGAGGTAAGGAGATAAGCGTGAGGAGTGATGTTTTCTTTACTTTCTACTCTCTACTTTCTACTTCCTTATTTTCAGGAGAGAATAATGAGGAAAACTATTTTTATATTGTGGTTAATGATGGTTACTTCAATTGCCTCAGCTGAATTATCCATAACCGCTAAGGTAGGCTTTGAGGGGAAATATAGAGATTTATGGCAATTTATACCTATTCTGATTGAAGTAGATAATTCTTCTTCTAAGACTATCAAAGGTGAATTGGTCCTTTCATTTGAAATAGAGAGATTATCTGGCGAGATAGAGAGAATAAACACTCCTTACACCTTACAGATTCATATCCCGGCAAAAACAAAATCAAATTATTGGTTTTATCTACCATTTATGAACTGCTACCAAAAACCAGAGATAAATCTATTGGTTAATAACAAAATAGTCGCCTCTACTTGTTTATCTGCTACTCCCTTATGGGATCAAGAAGTTGTGTTAGGTATAGTCCAGCAAGGGGTTATATCTAATTGTGGAATTCAAAAAATTGGAAATAGAGAATATATCTTTCTTTATCCTCTACCTTCTACTTTGCCTGATGAATGGATAGGATACAGCAATATAGAGACGATTTTAGTTGATAGTCCATCTCTAAATTTACTCACCTCTAAACAAAGAAAAGCACTCAAGATGTGGTCAGCACTGGGTGGTAAATTAGTCAATATAGAAGGAATGAGTAAAGATAAAATAGACGAATGGCTAAAGGAAGAATTAAATGAATTAAATCTATTTTTAAGTGGGATTATAGATATAGTTAGAATTCAAACATTCCTATCTAAAATCCCACAAATGGAGGTTCCTTCACCAGGAATTATCTTTCTACTCTTATTCATCTACCTTTTACTCATAGGTCCTATAAATTATATCATCTTGAAGAAAAAGAAAAAATCTGAAATTTCCTGGATTACTATTCCTATCTTAGTGATTTTATTTAGTCTTACCTTTTATATTTATGCTCAGAAAATCAAGGGAAAAAGTGCCATGCTAAATGAATTATCTATCCTTCATATCCCCGCAGGTAAAAATTGGGGTATTTTGAATGCCTCTTATGGGTTATTTTCACCCGAAAAAATAAGTTATAACCTTAGATTTAACACAAGAAGTTTTATCCGTTTCCCTCAATATAACTTTTATGAAGGGGTAGGGTATAAAATTATTCAGACTAATAATGAAACCTATCTACAAAACTTGTTAGTTGAAAAATGGGCGATGAAAACATTTATTACTCAATCCATAATTCATCTTGACGGAACGATTATCTGCCAAAAAGATAATCAACAAGTTTATGTAGTTAATACCTCACATTACCAGTTGTTAGATAGTGCTATCTTAATTAATGGTGTCTATCTGTCTTTGGGGAATATTAATTGCCAAACTAAACAAACCTGGGAAATTGACAAATTGAAGGAAGAAACACAATATCGGGTTCCGGAATTCATTACCCCCCTGCGTTATATGAAAAAGAATTTCTTCTTAGCATGGCTTGAAAAACCAATCATTGAACCTGAATTATCTATCCGCGGATGTGAAAGAAAATCTACCATTTTGGTAGTTATTCCAATAACAGCAAAGGAGCAGTAGTAATGATAGAAATTGATGGTCTGCGTAAGGAATATAATAATAAAATAGTGGCCGTAGCAGGACTTCATCTTCATTTGGAACAAGGGGATATATATGGACTCATTGGTCCAAATGGAGCAGGCAAGACAACGACTATTAATATGCTGGCAGGTTTACTCCAACCTACTTCAGGAACGGCAAAAATAGCCGATTATGATTTGATTTCACAAACAGACAAAATAAAACGGATAATTGGTTATATGCCTGATTTCTTTGGAATGTATGATGAACTTAAGGTCTGGGAGTACTTAGATTTCTTTGCTATGAATTATTCACTACCTAACCCCATAAGGCAACAGGTGGTTGAAGATACTTTACAAATGCTCCATCTTGATTTTAAAAGAGATGAATATGTGGGAACGCTTTCAAGAGGTATGAAACAAAAACTTTGTCTGGGAAGGGCATTGATAAATGACCCCTTGGTTTTACTTTTAGACGAACCGATGTCTGGATTAGACCCTATAGCCAGAATTGAAGTTAAAGAATTGCTCCTAAAATTAAAAGGATTGAACAAAATTATCTTCATCTCTTCCCATATCTTATCTGAGCTATCACAACTATGCAATAAGATTGGAATTATTGAAAAAGGAATATTACTTGCCAGTGGAGGAGTTGATGTAATTATAAAACAAATCTCTACAAAGAAAAACTTTAGACTTAAAGTTAGCTCGGATAGAGATGAGGCAATTAAAGCCATAATGGCCATGGAAAAAGTAAGCGGCGTTATTCCAGCAGAAGAAAATGAAATGATAATAGAATGCGAAGAGGATTTAGACCTGACACAACTTCTTGAGAAATGTATTGGACAGCATATTAAAATAATTGCCTTTTATGAAGAAAAAAGTAGTCTCGAGGATGTTTTTAAACAAATATCAACTGGCACAACGGCTTAATAAAGGAGAGAGTAGAAAGTAGAGAGTAGAAAAACGCTTATGTCCACTTGAAGTGAACACAAATGAAGACCATATTGGAGTGACAGCACTTGTGCTGTCATGACGCCACAAGTGGCGTTAATCCAACTGATAGCGATGGCACACTGTCAATGACTCTGCGTTCTCTGCGTCTCTGCGGTGAAAAAAATCAAAAATTTATTGACATAAGTTAAAATTTTTCGTAAAATATTCCCATAATGAGCAAAAGTGAAGATAACATCCGAATTCGAGCGAAGTAAGAATGTTGCGAAGCAAAAAATACCCCAAAAAGCATCTATGTAAAGAAAAGTCAAGGAGGTGTAAAACAAGATGGGTATAGTATATACCACAATAAAGGTTAGAAATCCATTAAAGGATAAGGAATTCATAGAACTCGATGCCAAGGTGGATACAGGAGCGACATTGCTTGTCTTACCAGAGGATGTGGTCAAAGAATTCGAATTTCCATTTATCAGAAGGCAGATAGTAAAATATGCCAATGAGGATACCGCTGAAAGGGATATAGTCTGGAGCGTGGAAATGGAGCTATGTGGGAGAAAAGGAATATTTGAAGCCATTGTAGAGCCTAAAAAGAAATATCCTCTTATTGGTGCAGTTATAATGGAATCTCTTGACCTTATAGTAGAACCGAGGAGTCTGGGAATTTATCCTAATCCAAGATCAAATCTACCCATGGCAGAAATAGAATAAAAATTTCCACCTGTGCAGGTAACTTTAGACTTGTATCCGTAAAGGAGAATGAAAATTACAATGCCACAAGTAGCGTCAATATCGGAGTAACAGCGTTTGCGCTGTCAATGACACCACAAGTAGCGTCAATCCCTTGCGGCGCACAAAGGAGAATGAAAATAGTAGAGAATAGAGAGAGAAGAAGTTTATTTTCCTTACTCTCTACTTTCTACTCTCTACTCTCTACTTCCTATTTTCAGGAGAACAAAGATGGAATGGTTATTTAGAAATCCGGTTTTTATTAAAGAAATGCGTTCAAAGATGCGGCAACGCAGGGCATATACCGTCTTGACCTTTTATCTGATTATCCTCGGATTTGTATTTTATTTATGTTACGGTATGAATGTCTTATCTGAGGGGCACATTTATTATGTTAAATCAGATTCTTATGCCGGAAAATACATCTTTATCGTTATAGCCATTATGCAATTACTTCTGATGATGAGCACAGCACTGACATCCTCAATTACAAGTATTACTCTGGAAAAGGAAGAACGAACTTATGACCTTTTAAGAGTTACTCCGATTACTCCATTTAGTATCGTGATGGGTAAACTTTTATTTTCCTTAGCCTACATCTTTCTTCTCTTTGTTATCTCTATTCCAATAGCATTTCTGATTCCTTATCTAAGTGGGTTGTCATTCATTCAGGTATTAAAGGTCTATCTGGTAATTATGGCTACAGCTGTAACTTTAAGTCTATGTGGGATATATTGTTCAACTATATTTTCTAAGAGTTCTCATGCAACTGGTGTATTTTATGGGATATTGTTTATCTTCGTTTTACTCCCAAGTTTATTTTTATTTGGTGTGGGATATTTCGAAGTGCTAAACCCTGATAAACCACTCTGGGCAGGAATTACTGCCAATCCTTTCTGGACAATAAGTGGAATATTAATAGGAAATGATACGACAAGGATATATCAATTTAATCTACCTATTTCGCTTTTGTATTTTATAACAAATCTTCTGCTTTCTTTCTTTATTGGTTCATTGGCCATAAATAATTTAAGGGAAAGGTCAAAAAGAAGTACTGTCTGGATAAGGGTATCATTTCTCATTCTTTTCCTATTCATCACCTTTATTAATTTAGGCAGTATAAATTTTCGACCAAAGTTTTTCTATGATTTTAGTACTTTTATCTCTCTTCAAATTATGTTATTTATACTTATTGGGTGGATATTTTGTTTCGGAGATATTAGTCAGGGAGAACTTAAGTTCTCCTCCTTATTCAAGATAAAAAGGATATTTTACAACCAGCCATCTACCAGCCTTCTTTACCTTACGCTCCTGGTTATAACATCTTCTGGTGTCATCATTTCTTGTGCTTACTCAGCAAAGATATTCCCAAAGTGGCATTTATTATGTTTGATTTCACTGGGCATCCTGATGATAACACTTGCCTGGGGTTCCCTGGGATTATTATTAAATTCGCTCTTTAAGAGTCGCCTGGCATCAAGAGGAATATTTGTCTTTATATTCATCATAGTTACTTTAGGAATAATCTTGCCAGGTATGCCTCATTATATCTCGGATAAAATGGTTGCTCAAGAGACAACACATTATACATTAGTAGATATGGGGAAAATGGAGGGCATAGGTAAGATAATGATTCATTTACATCCGCTATTTTCAGTAAGAGGTTTGATAGGAGACGAATTCTCATTCGTTAATCTACCTGCTATGACCTTCTTTTGGTCTTCTATGTTTTTTTATACCATATTTTTCTTGTTAAATATGCTGTTAAAAAGGTTATTCAAAAGATAATCTTTGGCGTAGCGTAAATTTGAGACGTGCGAGTAGGTTTAAGATTATTGTAACTATTCATCACGAAGGGCACAGAGAGCACGAAGTGAAATTTGATGAATTATCGAATTCATGAAGCTCAAATATTGACATATATGGTAATACGTCAGTTATTTGGGGAAATGAACATTAACCTGCGGAGGACAGAGCAATGAAAATAGTAGGCAAGTAGGTAGTAGGTAAGTAGGAAAGGGATAAAGGATGTGCACAGTATTCCTCTTCTGGGGGCAATGTCTCCCCCTTTCCTACTCTCCTACTTCCTACTTTCAGGAGAATCCCCCATTTCACTGACCCATTACCATATATAAAATTGGCAAATATCAAAGTTGGTCTATTGATAAATTTCAATGTGGAAAGATTGAAAAAAGGCATAAAGAGATTTGTTCTGTAACATCTCCCTGCCCTTCGTGCTCTTCGTGGTGAATAGTTACAAACTTAAAACTAAAAGCGTAAAACCAAACACCGTTGATAGTTGATAGTTGATAGTTTATAGTAGCTAGTTGATAGTTTATAGTTGATAGTTGATAGTTTATAGTAGATAGTTGAAGGACTATAGACTATAAACTATAAACTATAAACGAGTTTTGCATTATGCTCTTTGGCGGAAATTGATAAAAATAGAGGTTTTAAATACCCGCTTAAAAACTACAGTTTCCTGGTTTTGCAGAACCCTAATCCGTGCCACTCAGTGACTGAACAGTTACAAAGCAAAACAACCTTAGTCATCATTACTCCACGCCTTTATGCTTTTATCAATAGTTAATTGTAAAACTCCTTGATTTTTTAAGATATACTCAATGATTTCTCTAACCGCTCCTCTTCCACCATTTTTATTGGCAACATAGCTCACTTCTGATTTAATATATTCTGGTGCATCATTAACGGTTGCTGAGAACCCAACTTTTCTGAATAAGGAAATGTCGATTATATCATCTCCAATGTAAGCAATATTTTTATAGTCTAATTTTTCTTTTTTCAGGATTTCTTCAACTGCTTCTAACTTATTGATTTTTTCCTGGATGACATAATCCATCTTTAGCTCTTTCCCTCTTTTTTCAACTGCTTTGCTTGTTCTACCTGTAATTACGCCTACTTTTAATCCTGCTTTTTTAGCTAAAGTTATGCCCATTCCATCTTTGATGTCAAAAAATTTTAACTCTTCGTTTTCCCCAAGTATTATTCGTCCATCGGTTAAAACACCATCGACATCCATAAGTATTAATTTTATATCTTTGGTTTTTTCTTCCATCTAATTATCCTTTAAGTATTTAATCCTTTGTATTTAAGGATGTCATGGATGTGAATTATTCCAAATGGTTCCTGATTTTCTGTAACTGTAATTAATTGAGTAATACTCGATTTTTCCATCATAGATAAAGCCTCATGAACAAAGGCATCTTTTGATATTGTTTTTGGTTCTCTGGTCATACATTCTCCTGCACGATAATCATAGAGATTTGGAAATTTTTGAATTGCTCGGCGTAGGTCACCATCAGTAATACATCCTATCAATTTTCCTTCCTTGTCTATAACCAGAACAATACCGAGTTTTTTCTTTGTCATTTCAACGATTGCATCTTTCATATAAGTTTCTTCAGTCACAACGGGTAAATCTTCTCCTAAATGGAGTAAATCTCTGACATACCGGGTTAACATAATATCTTCTTCGAATTTGTCAATACCGGATTTAGTCAAGGGGTGTTGAAACATTTGCTCTATGGCAAAAGGCGGTATAGTAATGCAATCAGCCCCAATTAAAAACGCCTGACGGACATGTTCTGGTGTTCGGACACTTGAAACCATTACCTTTGATTTTATTTCTGGGTATTTCTTAAAACCAGTAATTATCTCCTCAATCACCTTTAAACCATCGTAACCAATATCATATATTCTTCCGACAAGAGGACAAACATATGTCGCTCCAGCTAATGCCGCCAGGATTGCCTGATTTAATGAAAAGAGTAAGTGAACATTTGTTTTAATTCCTTTTTCTGATAGGTATTCAACTGCTTTTATACTCTCATGATGCAGAGGAATTTTTGAAATCACATTGGGCCCCATTTCCATATTAGCCATAGCACTTTCTATAATTTCCTCAGCCGTGTTTCCCATCGCTTCAATATGAATCTCACCAGGAATTATCTGAGAGATTTTTTTTATCTCACCTGGTATATCCGTTATTCCTTCTCTTCTGAAAAAAGTAGGTGTTGTCGTTACGCCCGAGAAAATCTTCATTTTAGAATATTTCTCAATGGCATTAATATTTGCTGAATCAATATATAGTTTCATTTTATCTTCCTCCATTTATATTTGGTAATTAGGGTTCTGCAAAACCAAGAAACTGTAGTTTTTAAGCGGGTATTTAAAACCTCTATTTTTATCAATTTCCTCCAAAAATGCAAAACTCGTGTATAGTTTATAGTTTATGGTTTATAGTTTATAGTCTATAGTCCTTCAACTATCAACTATCTACTATAAACTATCTACTATCTACTACATTTCAGCATTAAAATACTTGAAGTCCTTTTTGAAATTTGATTTGTAATTTTGCATTTTGATATTTATATTTGATATTTAATATTTGATATTTGATATTTATTTGTTGTTTCCCCCAAATTCTATTTTGCAGAACCCTAATTTAGTAATCAGTTATCGGTCATCAGGTAAATTAATCGGGGTTCGGGACTCGGGGTTCGGGAATTCTTTTATTTCCGAATCCTAATCCCCCCTTTTACTTGATGTAACCGCCTTCCAGATAGGTAGAATATCTTTGAGCAAATTTTCAAACTCTTTAAATGAGAGTTGAGTAGCCGCATCGCATTGGGCTATTTCAGGTTGAGGGTGGACCTCAACGAATATTCCATCGAGTTTACAAGCAATGGCGGCACAGGCCAGGGTATTAACATATTCTTTTGCTCCACCTTTCTCAAGGTCAGCGGATGGCACACCATATTTTCGGATTGAATGACCCGCATCAAAAAACACAGGATAACCAAAAGATTTGAGTATAAAAAAAGACCTCGGGTCAACTACAAGGTCTCTATAACCAAAACAACTTCCTCTTTCAGTAATCATAATTTTATTGTTGCCAGTGCTTTCAATTTTTTTCACAATTTTACCTACATCTTCAGGATGGAGAAATTGTCCTTTTTTGATATTAACTGGTTTGCCCACACTGGCGATTTTTAAAACAAGCTCGGTTTGCATACAAAGATAAGCAGGTATCTGAAGAATATCCACTACATCGACTATTTCGCTGTCAATCTCATAAAGATTATGAAAATCGGTGATTAAACTTACTCCATATTTTTCTTTTAAATATTTAAATATCTTGATACTTTCTTCTAAATCAGGACCTGTATAATAATTATAACTTGAGCGATTATCTTTTTTAAACGAACTTTTGTAGATAATTTCAAAATCGTATTCTTTTGAGAAATCTATTAATGCTTCGATCGTCTTTACCGAAGTATCAAGATTTTCCAGGATACAGTTACCGGCAATTATTTTTAACTTTTTCATTTAATTCCCTTTTAATTTGGTAAATGGTAATTGGTGAATGGTAATTAGTTACCATTTACTTGCTTTTAATTTCGTGAAATTCTATATTGAATTATAGCATTTTAAGGACAAATTTGTCAACAAACTTTTGCTTTTATCAGCAATTCTCATTATGACAGAAATTGTGTAAAAAAGGGGAAAGGGAAAAAATGGAGAAATGGAGAAGGTGATTAAAATTAGTCACGAATAATCCTAATAATCCTCTGTTTCGTGCTTATTCGTGTCCTCTTAGTGGTTATATTTTCTCCTCTTTCTCCCTATTCTCCAATTCTCCTTGCTTACACATTTTCATAATTAGAATTGCTGTGCTTTTATTTTTTGAACCAGATTTTCAAGAGAGACAAAAATCTTTTCCTTTGTTTTTCTTAAACAGAGTTCAACCTCACCTGAAGATTTTGTTTTGGCACCAATGATAACTTGAACAGGAATACCAATTAAATCTGCATCAGTAAATTTTCTCCCGGGTCGCTCATCACGGTCATCTAACAATACTTCTATGTTCTCGTTAAGCAGTAAATTATATATTTTTATGGCTAAATTTATTTGTTCGGAGTCACTAACATTAATTGGCAGGATTAAAACCTCATAAGGAGCGATATTTGGTTGCCAGATAATTCCTCTTTCATCATTGTTTTGTTCGATGTAAGCGGCAATCATTCGACTTACTCCAATCCCATAACAGCCCATAATCATTGTTTTTTCCTGTCCTTTTTCATCTAAAAAGACCGCACCCATTGCCTCAGAATATTTAGTGCCTAACTTAAATGTATGTCCCAATTCAATCCCATAACTTATCTTTAGATGACCGTTACTACACCTTCCACAGGGGTCATTATCTTGAGCAATCTTAATATCTTCAAATTTATCTATCTTAAAATCACGCTCAAAATTAGCATTTATGTAATGGGCATCTTTTTTATTTCCACCAACGACAAAATTTATCTTTGTCTGGATGGAATAATCCGCAATGAGTGGCGTATCTTCCAGACCAACAGGTCCGGCAAATCCTACTGGTGCTTTTGTTACCCTTTCAATAGTCTCCGGGTCAGCCAATACTAATTCTTTAACCCCAAGGACACTTCTTAATTTACTCTCATTGGCTTCCTCATCCCCGGGGATAAGCACTCCAATGACCTTATTGTCTGCCTTATAAATCAAGGTTTTAACCAATTGAGCCGGGCTAACTTTCAGAAATCTACTTACATCTTCCACCGTTTTCATCTCTGGGGTATCAATTAATTTTAATTCTTCTAACTTCTGACTTCTGAGTTCTGATTTTTGATTTCTTCCACACTCTGCCTTTTCAAGATTAGCCGCATAACCACACTTATCGCAACATACCATTCTTTCTTCACCTGCAGGTGAAAAAGCCATAAATTCATGTGAGAAAGAACCTCCAATAAGTCCTGATTCTGCCTCAACTATTTGAAATTTTAGTCCACAGCGGGTAAATATTTTAGCATAGGCATTATAAAAATCCTGATATATTTCTTCTGCGGATTTATCATCCGGATGAAAAGAATAGGCATCTTTCATTAAAAATTCCCGACCGCGTATCATTCCAAATCTTGGTCTTGGTTCGTCTCGAAATTTAGTTTGAATCTGATAAAGAGAAAGAGGTAGTTGGCGATATGATTTTACCTCCCGACGGACCAAATCCGTAATTATCTCTTCATGGGTCGGTCCAAGTCCAAATGGGCTTTTTTTACGGTCTGTTAGTTTAAACATATCATCTCCATACGCCGCCCATCGACCTGTTTCTTCCCAGAGCGAAGCGGGATGAAGTGCGGGTAAAAGCACTTCTTGAGCACCAATCCTATTCATTTCTTCACGCACAATATTAATTATCTTATTTAGCACTCTAAGACCTAAAGGTAAATAAGAATAAATGCCTGCCGCCAATTTTCTTATTAACCCGGCTCGTAACATCAATTTATGGCTGATAATCTCAGCATCCTGTGGGTCTTGAAAAAGTGTATTTAGAAACAGTTTTGACATACGCATTGATTTGTTACCTCCAAAATCTAAAATCTAAAGTAACTATTTACCCAAATGAAGTGCAAGGTAATTGGTAATCAGGTAATCGGTAATCGGTAACAACCAATTGATCTTTTCCCTTTACCGATAACCTGATCACCGATAACTGATTACCTGAATTTCACTTCAGATGGCTAAAATGTTACAATCTAAAATTCCCTCAAATCTCCCTACTCGCTACCTTCTCTAATAGTTCTTCAGCATGTTTTAATGATGTGGGTGAGATTTCGTGTCCGTCTAAAAGAAGGGCTAATTCGTTCAGCCGGGCGGTTTTATCCAATTTGCGAACATAAGTTTGTGTTTTACTTCCTACAACCTTTTTTTCAACATAGAGATGAATTTGGGCATAAGCGGCGATTTGAGGTAAGTGTGTAATGCAAATTACCTGCCGACTATGACTTATGTGTTTTAACTTTGCCCCGACTTTCTGCCCAATTGTTCCCCCAATCCCGGTATCTATCTCATCAAAGATAAGTGTTGGAATTTCATCTACCTGGGCTAAAATAGTTTTTATGGCTAACATCACCCGTGAAATCTCTCCACCTGAAGCAATATCGGCTAATGGTTTCAATGCCTCACCAACATTAGGAGAGATTAAAAATTCGATGAGGTCTGCACCTGTTGAAGTTACCTTAACAGGCATACCATCAAGTTTAATCAAACTATCGCTTTGCTGTTTTGCCTCTATCTTTACTTCAAATTGTGCCTTTTTCATCCCTAAATCAGATAATTGGAGAATTATCTCATTGGCTAATTTATGGGCTACTTCTTTTCTTTTTTGCGATAACTTATTTATCTTTACCTCTAATAAAACGGTTATTTCCGCAAGTTGTTTCTTGAGATTGTCAATCTCTTCTTCATTATAGGTAATTGAATTTATCTGGGTAGTTATTTTCTCCTTGTATTCAAGGATGGCTGAAATTGTCCCTCCATATTTTCGTTTTAATTTACTCATCAAATCTAATCTTGATTCAATCTCTTCTAATTTAGCCGGGTCAAATTTAATCTTTTGAGTATAATTATCTACCTGCCTGGTTAGTTCTTCTAATTGGTAGTAGAGATTTTGAGCCATCTGCAAGGGTTCTTTTAATGATGGGTCGAGTTCGGTTATTTCGGATAACTTCTTTTGAACCTGATAGAAGTTGGCATTGATTGCCTCAGTGCCATAAAGCAGGTGATAGGTTTCTTGTGCCAGGATATGAAGTTTCTCTGCATTTCGCAGGATTTTTACCTCCTGTTCTAATTCTTCATCCTCCCCCGGGGTAAGGTTTGCCTGGTCGATTTCTTCATGCTCAAATTTTAACAAATCAAGTTGCCTGACTCTTTCCTGGTTCTCAAAAGAAAGTGTGTTTAATCGGTCAATTAGTGCCGTAAATTGTCTATAAATCTGGTTGACTTCTCTGCTTAATTCATTAAATTCACCGTATTCATCCAACAGGTTTAATTGGGTATTTTGATTAAGTAAAGATTGATGTTGGTGTTGGCCATGAATATCGACTAAATTTTCTCCGAGCTGGGCTAACACATTTAGAGTAACTAACTTACCGTTAATTCGGCACAAGTGTTTTCCAGAGGATAAAATTTCCCGTTCAAGAAGGAGATTTTGGTCTGATAATGGGATACCGTAGGTTTCTAAGAGATTTTTTATCACGGAGTTCTCTTTGATTTCAAATAAGGCAGAAATGACACTTTTTTCACTTCCAGTCCGAATGTAGTCAGTTTTTACCCGCTCACCTAAAACCGTATTAATGGCGTCAATAATGATGGTTTTGCCTGCCCCTGTTTCACCAGTAAAAATATTAAGTCCAGGAGAAAACTCTATTTCTAAATCATCAATTAATACAAAATCTTTGATATGTAGTCGAGAAAGCATACTTAACCTTGATTTTCTTCCTTTAATGTTGTGGTCACAAGTTGTTTAGTTATTTTTAACCACTCCTGGTATTCTTTCCCTTTATTAGAAAGGAATTTTTTAATACTATCCCATCTAATATCAAGATACTGATGGGCTAAGATATATCTGAGTTTTGTGCCTTCGGCTAAATTCTGGGATAGATTATTTGAGATTAAACCCATTGTTGATAGATTCAAGAAATACTCTTTATAGGTATCCGGGATTTCTTTATTTTCACTGACTAATATAATTTTAGCTATATCCAATGAAGCATTAACAATATTTTCTATACATCTTTCTAAACTCCGTCTTTTATTTCTATCTTCTTGATAAGTTTTATAATCAAGGTCAAAAAAATTACTTAAATCACTTAATTCAATTTCCATAAAGTCGAAGATTTTTACTAATCTTTCAATATAAGATTTTTTTATAGATGACATGCCTTCACCTCTTCCTTCATTTTCCAGGCATCAATGTTAAATTCTATTAAATCTTGTGCCTCCCATGAAACTTCTAAGAGAAAGTTTAAATAAAGTCGCTCATCTTTTATTATGAGTGGGATGCCTCTAATTGCCTCCCAGCTAGCCGAACGGTATTTAATTACCAGTTACCAATCACCAGTTACCA
>JBFLYA010000084.1 GCA_040757115.1 bacterium
GGTGGTGTAACAAAAGGAGATGTGGAGATTAAGGAGATAGGGAGATATTATTAAAAAAATTGAAATTAATAGAAACTAATAGAAATTTATGGAAATTTGTTGTTTTCCACAATCAATTTCTACCTATCTCTATAAATTTCAATCTATTTTTCTATTATCTTATCTCCATATCACTCTTATCTCCTTATCCCCTTTCTTACACTTTTGATATATAGCCTGAACGGTTACGATAAGAAAAGGAGAGGAACAATGAATTTTAAATCTTATTTAGAAAATATTTTAAACGATGAAGAAATTAATAAGTGGCAACGGCTTTACATTCCATTAAATGCGGAAGAGGTGCTTGAGGAATTATCTATTACGCCTGAAGTTGAGAAGAGGATATTAGAAAAAGCCTCAATAGAAGATAAAGATATTCTCCAATCTCGATTTAAAAGGAATAAATACGAGTTTAAAACCAAAGATATGATAACAGAATTGCTCGAAACAAAAGTCAGACGGGTGATTTTGATTGGAGAATCAGGCTCAGGAAAGACAACATTGCTTAAGTGGATTACTCTGGTATATGGACAGCAGGCTATTGAAGAAATCAATACCACAGGTGATATTCTCAAATCTAAAATTCCGGTCTATATAGATTTAGCCACTTATCATAAAAAGATAGAGATAGATGGATTTTTACTCCAGTATTTAAAATCTCATAATTTAGAATGTAGTTTTGAGGAATTAATTCCTGGTTTTGAATCAGGTAAATTCTTATTTTTGTTTGATGGATTAGACCTATTAGGAGTTAAAACTGAAGATTTTGACCCAATTACTTCTATCCAGAAATTTATTAATAAATATCCCAAAAATATCTACCTTTTAAGTTGCCGTAAAGGGGTGCGTTATACCAATTTTCCACCTACTTATAAAATAATAGAATTAGCCGAATTAACCAGGGAAAAGATTGCCGAATATCTGGCACATTATGTCAAAGATACAAGTAAAAAAGATGAAATATTAGCCCAAATACAAAAATTGCCTCAGTTTGAAGAAACTACACCTCTAATGTTACTTTTAATCATTCCTGTATTTACTCGATTTAAAGAAATCCCAATAAATAAAACCCGGATTTATTCGCAGTATATCAATTGCTTATACGATTTGTTTGAAAAAATAGGACGACTAACTAATATAGAAAAAGAGTTAATAAATGCTATCCTGAGTGAGTTAGGATTTGATTTGCAAGTAGATGATGAAACTGTTCTTGAGGAAGAGAAGGTTTTAGATATAATTGCCAATTTTATTATCAAGCATAAATATAATCGGCTGGCTAAAGATGAGATTTTAAAATTATGTAGTCAATTAGGATTTTTGAAGATGCAAGATGGGGAGGTAAAGTTTTTCTATCAATCATTTCGTGAGTATTTCGCTTCATTGAAGTTAAAAGAGTTGTTTTTGGGAGGTGTAGATATTTCAGGGACTTTTACTCATCCTAAGTGGGAAGATGTCTTGACTTTCTTAAGTTCAAATCTCGAAGAGCCAGATGCCAGTAGATTAATTCAAGCAATTGTCAAAACTCCCTATGAGTTTCGTAATCCATTATTTGTTGCAGGTAAATGTCTTATAGGAAATATGGTAAAGGAAGATACCAGACAAGAAATTATTAATCAACTTTTAACTAATACAGTAGATAAATATTGGCATAATCAACGAGAATCTATTTATCTCTTAACTCAGATTTTAGGTGAGGAAATAGCTTCAACGACAATAGAATCTTTGATTGAGCAATTAAAAGATGAAGATTGGATTCGAAGGGAGAAATCGGCTAAATCAATGGGTAGAATGTGCGGTAAAGAAGCAATCGCTCACATTAGACGGCTTTTAGAGGATGAAAATCCATCTGTTTATAATGCCGCCTTTGAAGCCCTCATTGAAATAGAAAGAAGAGAAAAAGAAGATATCAAAATCGAACTGGAAGAGATTAAAGGGATAAAAGAAGTAGAAGAGATTCCGCCTCAACTATCTGAAATTACAGAAATTATACCTCAAGAAGAAGAAAGGAAGATAATTCCGACAGAGAATTTAACCCTGGTCTATATAAACCTGACTCGAGCCGTTGAAGGGCTGGGGATACAATTAGATGAAGCTAAATCAGTAATTATCAACCAGGTTTTTAATAATACCCTGAGACCTATTATAGAAACAGAACATGGTGAAGTTGATGAAATGGAAGAAGAAGTAACCATTGCTACCTTTGATGGCCCAAAAGAGGCACTTTATGCTACGGTCAAAATGCAAAGTGCCATAGATGAATATAACCTCCGTCAGCCTTCACGAAAGGTCTCTTTAAAACTTGCTGTATCGACTAAACACCATGGAGAATCAATAGATAGAGTGAAAATTTTAGCCACTAAAATAGGTGAATTGACCAGAGCAGGACAAATATTAGTTATTGAAAATGCATACAAAGCCGTGCATGGTAAGGATAAGACAGTTAGATTTCGATATTATGGCTCTCGAAAATTAGAAGGAGAGGAAAGCCAGAAACGTGGAATATATGAATTATTATGGCAAGGAGAAGAACATGCCTCAATGATTAAAGAATCAATTATGGCGATTGAGTATTTAGAACAGGTTTCCGCATATAATATAACTAAAAATAAACCCATTATTGGTAAAATAAAAGTGGCAAGAACCTTTTTAAAAAGATTAAAAGGACTAATGTTCGCTAAAGAGACACAACCTTTAGTCATAGAATTTGCGGCATCTTCTGGAATAAAATCCCCTATTCACACCTTTTTTGTGCAGTTCCCTATAGATGCTGTGTTTTTAGACCCCAATTTTAAGGTAGTAGATTTGATGGAAAATTTACCACCAGTTAAACTTGCCGACACAAGCACCTGGAAAATATACACCCCAGATGCCCCAGCAAAATATGTCTTAGAACTCCCTCAAGGAACAATAAAAAATAATGGTATAGAGTTATCGGATATTATTATCTTTAAAGAAGGAATATAATCGTGTCCTATAGCAGTTATTAGTCAAAACTTTCCTCAGAGTGGATAAGTAAAAAATCCCAAATCCCAAGCACCAAATCTCAAATAAGCACCAAATTCCACATACCAAAAAGCGAATTAGAGATTAGTGAATTAGAGATTAGATTTTACTAATTCGCTAATTCGCTTAATTCACTAATTCACTAAATGGAATTTGGAATTTGTGATTTGGAATTTCAGAGCCATATCTATGTCAAATTTCGATTAATAAGTGCTATCGCTCTCACCTTCTTAAGAGTTGATTAAGGGCGATAGTTTGCCTTTGCAGCATCTCCCACAAATGTTTTGCATTGTTATTTATATTATCCTCCTCCATGATTACGCCTAACGGCTGAGCGTATCTGAAGTTCCGAGCGGAGCGAGGAATTTGGGCAAAGTGCCGAAGGCACGGAGCCAGATATGCGTCTGTTAGGCGATGTTGGGGCATAATTCATTTGCAGTGATTTATTTCTATAGTTATATGCGCTAATCCATCAATTCCTTTTAATTTATTTTTATAAGCAATTATTGAGCAGGGATTCTTAGCAACAATGCTTAAAATACATGCATATTTGTTTTGTGCTACTCTCCAAAAATGTAAATCGCTAATTTTACTATCACCATCAGATTCTATTATTTCTGTTATTTCTTTAATGAGCGGAGAATCCATCTCTCTATCTAATAAAATGCCAGAGGTATCTTTAATAAGCATAAGTGTCCATCTAAATATTAAAAATGAACCAATTATTCCTACGAATGGATCAAGCCAATTCCAGTGATAATATTTCGTTCCGAGTAGAGCTATAATGGCAAATATGGAGGTTAATGCATCTGTAATGACATGGATATAGGCAGATTGTAAATTAAGGTCTTTTTCGTGATTGTGGTGAGCAGGGTTATATTGCAGTATTAGTGCGCTAACTATGTTTACTATTAAACCGACAAACGCCACTATTAATGCATAATCATAAATAATTTCCATCGGTTTGAAAATTCGTTCAATAGATTTTCCTAAAACGAATAAACCAACTATTCCTAAAAGAACTGCATTTGTATAAGCACCTAATATTTCGATTTTCCAGGTACCAAAAGCGAATCTTTTATCATTTGCATGTTTTCTCGCAAGAATGTATGCAATTAAAGAAATACTTAATGCAGTCGCATGTGTACTCATATGCCATCCATCAGCAAACAGGGCCATAGAATTATAAACCCAACCCGCAATAATTTCAATTAACATTGTTGACAATGTTAAAAGAACAATAAAAAGCGTTCTTCGTTCAGTAGATTTTTTCTCTTGATTAAAGTAGTGATGATGTTGCCATCGCTGTATTTCTGTTAGATGCATAACTTATTCCTTTTGAATGATCTTACGCCCCAATGTCGCCTAACGGGGTGCGGATGAGCGAAGTGCCCCGAAGGGGCATTTTGGTTTCAGCCCCGACCCGCAAGCGCGACCCACTTCGTGGGTGCCCCACCGCCGCCGCTGATAGCCGAAGTGACGCAGAGCCACTTCCGATTTCAAGAAAAAACTTCCGGACTACATCTGGCTGAAGCTCTTCGCTCATCCGCACCCCGATAACCAAAATGCGAACCCCAAAGGGGTTTAATCTCTGCGTCATTTTGGTTATCGGGTTGCGTGTTTACGACATTGCGACCAAAGGGAGAAATGTGGTTTTAACCCTTGCGTAAACATGTTGTTAGACGCTGTTGGTCGCTTCCTCATTTAATCCATTGGTAAAACTAATCTTATTTAAAACAAATTCTTTTACCTTTTTTGCTATTTCATATGCTTCTTTTACATCCTCTTGTGTTGGTTCAAACCAATCATCAGGATAACGAATCTCTACAGCATAATCTTCTAACTTTTCAACCATCTCATAAATTCCCTCGGATATCTCTTCTTTTTCACCTATCAAATCTAACAAATAGCTTAAACTATGTTTTTTCTCAAATTTAATATCTAAAAATACCAGGTAGGCTTTTAAGTATTTTTCAACTGTTTGTTGGCAATGGAAACATATAGAATCTGTAATTCGGGCTTATTTTCTAAGGCTAATTCTGCCATCCCTAAATCGTGCTCTGCCTTACCAATCCATTCTTTAATCAGTAGAGTTATATTATCCATAGATAACCTTTCCTTTCTCCATAACAGTTGTTATAAAAGCTGGTTTAACATCGCTCCATTTCTGAATTTCCTCTTTAGTATATACCAGTAAATCAATGGCAATTTTTAAGCCCCTAAGATACTTTCGGATTTCTCTTCCTCTCTTATACCTTGGAAGATTACTTTCCTTAATTATCAATATATCTAAATCACTATCTTTTGTGGGATTTCCAGAGGCATAAGAGCCAAAAAGAATTATTTTTTCCGGCTTGATATTCTCTACAATCCTTCTTTTAACCTCATCTATCTGTTCTTGGGTTACTATCAATTTAACGCCCCCTTTTATTTTTACTAATTACATTCTTTCTTCCTTATTTAAGCGACCAATGGCGTCTAACGGGGTGCGGATGAGCGAAGTGCCCCGAAGGGGCATTTTGGTTTCAGCCCCGACCCGCAAAATGCGAACCCGAAGGGATTCGAGCTCTGCGTCATTTTGTCGGTTAGGCTAAGAGAAGTGCGATAGCATTTGGATGTCAATCTTTTAGCTTGTGTTATCTGCCGTTGGCAGGCATTCCTCTCAAATAAACAAGTAAATTTCAATATTCAAGGTCTGATTCCACTCCTTTACGGCGTGAAGGTGAAGGTTTCGATGTCGGTCGTTAAGTGGTCGCCAGTGATGGGATGGAGTAGTCTGCCCAGAACTTCATATAGCCCTGCTGGCTCACTACCAGTAAAGGTGTAGGTAAGAAGATTTAATGGACCAATCCCTCCTGCAGGAATAGTAATATTATACATATTTATCAACGAAATATAGTCACCCGTAGGTAACTTTATACAAACCTTTGCATCCACCGTTGTAGCAGAACCTGGATTATCTACCCTGACATCTATCCTTGCCGTATCTCCGGTGGTAAATGTGTCCTGGTTTAAGATAATATCAATAGCAAATGATGGGGAAAATGTCCCTCTTTTATAATAAATCTCAGCATTTCCATCTCGAGTATCGTGCCAAACGATATGTATCCCATTTGCATCTGAGATAATCGCCGGATGATCAGACCAACCTGAATCATAAGTCAACCGCACATCCGCTCCCCAGATATTTCCTCCGTCCTGACTACGCTTATAATAAATCTCATAATTTCCATCTCGATAATCAACCCAAACGATATGTATCCCGTGTGCATCTGAGGTAATCGCCGGCCACCAAGAACCAGCTGAATTATCAGTCAATTGGACATCAGGTCCCCAGGTATTTCCTCCATCCTGACTACGCTTATAATAAATCTCAGAATTTCTATCTCGCTCATCATACCAAACGATATGTATCCCGTGTGCATTTGAGGTAATCGCCGGATAGTGAGAATAACTTGGATCATTAGTCAACCGCACATCCGGTCCCCAGGTATTTCCTCCATCCTGACTACGCTTATAATAAATCTCCCAATTTCCATCTCGATAATCCATCCAAACGATATGTATCCCGTGTGCATCTGAGGTAATCGCCGCCGGATGCCAAGACAAACGTGAAGCATTAGTCAACCGCACATCCGGTCCCCAAGTATCTCCTCCATCCTGACTACGCTTATAATAAATCTCAGAATCTCGCCAATCCTCCCAAACGATATGTATCCCGTATGCATCTGAGGTAATCGCAGGATACTGAGAATAACTTGGATCATAAGTCAACCGCACATCCGGTCCCCAGGTATCTCCTCCATCCTGACTACGCTTATAATAAATCTCCCAATTTCCATCTCGATAATCATGCCAAACGATATGTAACCCGTGTGCATCTGAGGTAATCGCCGGATTCCCAGACAAACTTGAATCATAAGTCAACCGCACATCTGGTCCCCAGGTATTTCCTCCATCCTGACTACGCTTATAATAAATCTCAGCATTTCCATCTCGCCAATCATACCAAACGATATGTATCCCATTTGCATCTGAGGTAATCGCTGGCTCATAAGACTCCTTTAAAGCATAAGTCAACCGCACATCCGGTCCCCAGACAGGTTCATCAGCTAAGCATAGATTTGTAACTGAAAATAGTCCTATCACCAACACCCATAATTTTAACCCTTTGTTTTTCTTTAAGATTTTCATTGAGATATACCTCCTTATTGATTTTTGATTGCCGATTTTAGATTGGTCAGGGTTGTTTTCAATCTAAAATCACAAATCTAAAAATTCTGCTTGTTTCTATTTTAAGCGAACAGCAGGGAGACGCTTCAATCGTTGATTTTGTGGATCAACTTCAATTCCAACGGATTCTAAAGCTGTTACACCAAGAATTGGCTCTACATCATCCTTCCCAAAGATTACTGTTGTCCATACAATTTCACCCATAAACTCAAACTGTCCTCCACCAATATCCATTGCTACCTCTGTTCCATCAGCCAATTCATATGTTCTCTTACCTCTTGGTTCAATCCCAATTTCCCGTAAGTGCTTACCTGGTACCATACAATCAATAGCACCTGTATCTACAAGAAATAATCCTTCCCATCGTCGTTCTGGGTCAGCAGGATTACTTACAGTTACTGTTACTTGTGTCATTCCCATCTTTTGTCACCTCCTCTTACATTGAACGCTCTTAGATAAAATCAGAATATCATAATTGTTGTTATTTTGTCAAGGAAAATTTTTGAAATAAAGGGAAATTGGGAAAATTGGGAAAAATGGGGGGAAAATTATTTATTTCTCTTCTTTTCCATCTTTCCCCCTTTCCCATTTTTCCTTATTTACACCTGATTGTTGCCGTTGACTAACTTTACGGATAAAAGTTTTGACACGCCGGGTGTTTCCATTGTGATGCCATAGAGGGTAGAAACATTGCTGATGGTTAATTTATTGTGGGTGATAATCAGAAATTGTGTCTTTTGAGAAAAGGACTTGAGTAATTTGTTAAACCGAAGAATATTCGCCTCATCTAAAGCCGCATCTACTTCGTCTAAGACACAAAAAGGACTTGGTTTATGCAGGAATATGGCAAATAATAGACAGATAGAAACTAATGCCTTTTCACCTCCAGATAAAAGTGACATACTTTGCAGGCGTTTGCCGGGTGGTTGAACATTTATCTCTATCCCCACTTCTTCTGAAGAAGCACCATTGGTTAATCTTAAAGTGCCCATTCCTCCTTCAAATAAACTCTTAACAATCTCTTCAAAATTGGCTTTAATTTGAGAAAATGTTTTATCAAATAGTTCCTGTGATGTTGTATCGATTTGCTGAATCAAGTTTTGTAAATCCTGTTTGGCATTAATTAAGTCCTCACGCTGGGAATTTAAGAATTCAAATCGCTTGTTTATCTCCTCATATTCTGCTGGCGCCATCAAATTTACCTCTTTATATGCCTCTAATTTTTGCCTGGATTTCTCTATCTCTTCTAATAGTTCCTGTTTAGATATGGTCATATTCGGTTCTTTATCCGGTGAAAGAGAGAATTTATATTCTTGTAATAAATGGTTAGTGATATTTTCCATCTTTAATTTATGTTCTGTAGATTGTAGTTCAATCTGATGCAAACTATTTTTTGTATCATTTTCCTTCTGCTGGGTAGTTTTAATCTCTTCTTCTATATTTAAAATAGCCTGCTGTAACAATTGGTCTTCATCCTGAAGTTTATTTAAGATTATATCCCCTTCTTCTTTCTCTTTAATCCTGTCTTCAATCTCTTTTTCGTAATCAATTTCCCTTTTTGTCTCTCGCTCTTTTTCCTTCAGTAGCCAATTTGTCTCTTCATTTAATCTATCTATTTCCTTTTCTAAATCTTTTAGACTATCCTTCAACCTATTTATCTGCAGGGTCAGACTCTCTTCGAGTTGTGTCAATTGAGCAAACTTGACCCTGATTTGAGTTACAGTGGTCATTTTATCCTTTAAGATGGCTTCTTTTGTCTTGACTTCTTGAACAAGTGTAGAAATAAACGATTCATTCTGAACATTGGTAGTATTTTTAGTCTCCTCTTCACTTTTTAGTTCTTTAATCTTCTCATTTAGTTCAATCAGTTCTTGATGCAAATTGCTCTTTTCCTCTTTTAATGAAGTCAGTTGTCTTAAATTTTCTTCTTTAATTTCACCTGTTTGAGAAAAATCGCGTTTTAAATTAGAGACGATAATTTCTTGTGAATGAATATTTACCTGGAGATTAGTCAAATCAAGATGTATGGATGATAATTCAGACTGCTCTTTTAATCTCTTTTCCTCTAACCCTTTCAATTGAATATCAAGATTACTTAGCCTTTTAGTCAATTCCATAATCTGTTTTTTGCGATTGATTAAACTTTCGCCTGAAATTTTAGGTAATCCGCCTTGAATAATGCCATTAGAGTCTATCAACTCGCCGTCTAAGGTTGCTATTCGAAGATGCTGTGATGAGTTTTTAATAATTTTAGTGGCAGTAGGTAGGTCTTTGGCAACTAATACATTTCCCAAAAGATACTCAAAGGCAGGTTGAAATTTTTTATCATAATTGATTAGCTCCAATGCCCAGCCAATTACACCTTCTGAATTAAATGATTTCCGGGAAATGGTAGGGGATTTAACTGCGGATAACGGAATAAAGGTAACTCGTTGTGCTTTTTTCTCTTTAAGAAATGGGATTATTTGTTCTGCCTGAGTAGTGGTGTTAAGGATTACTGCTTGAATATTTTCTCCCAGACTTACCTCGATTGCCTTTTCGAATCTATGGTCAAAATCTATCAAATCAACCACAACCCCTGCAATTTCAGGGAGTAGGTTATTTGAAGTAAGAATTGTTTTGACCCCGGGTAAGTAACCATCTAATTTTTTCTGTAATTCCTGCAAAGTAGATAATCTGCCAGATATAACCTTCATCTCTTCACGCAGTGTATTTATCTGTGAATCAGTTTTATTCACTTCTTGAGTTGTTATCTCTTTTTTAGATTGTGCTTGAGCCAACCTTTTCTTCAGATTAATTATTTTATTCTCTTCTTCGTCTATCTGTTTTTTTAGTTTATCCAGGTTTTTTTCAATAGTCTCTTTTTTAAAGGTAGTCTTTTCTTCTTCCTCCATTAGTCGTTGCATCCTGAGTTTTATATTCTTTTGTTCTATTTGTGCTTGACTTAACTGATTGCGTATATGGGCAAGTTGATTTAAAAAGTCAATCATTTCAATCTTTGCCTCTTCTAATTGAGTAGTTTTTTTCTCTTTTTCTTGTTCTAATTCAGACAGAATAGTTTCTTGTTGGGTTAAATTTTGTAGGGTTTGTTCTAATTCTTTTAATGCCTCCTCTTTATTTTTTTCTTCGGTAGTAATTTCCTTAGTTAAATTATCAATCTTGTCTTTTGAGGACTTGATTTCCGTATCAATCCGAGCCAATTGTGAATCGATATTAGCCTCTTTCTCTTTCTGTTGTAAAAGTTGGCCATTTATCCTTTGAATCTCCTGGGCTAAATTAAAGATAATCGGTTGAAGATTTTTTATTTCTTCTTCTTTGTTCTTAACCTGGAGTTTTTTATCTGTGAGCAAGGAATTTAGCCGGGTTAAATTAGAGTTTATCTGTTTAGAGTCTCTTGCGATTCGTTCATATTCTTTTGAACAGGCATCGTAGGCGGCATTTAAAATTCTATATTCGTCTTCGAACAGGGTTATTTCCAGGTTTTGGAGTTGCGTTTTAATTTCAAGATAGCGTTGTGCTTTTTTTGCCTGGCGATAGAGTGAATCTCTTTGTCTGGAAATTTCTGTTAGCAGGTCGTCAATTCTAATAAGATTTTGAGAAGTAAGTTGTAATTTAGAGATTGCCTCTTGTTTTTTAACCTTGTATTTGGCAATCCCTGCCGCCTCTTCAAATATTGCTCTTCGGTCTGCCGCTTTAGAATTAACCACAAAATCTACCTTATTTTGTTCAATCAAAGAATAAGCCGCATGCCCTAATCCGGTATCTAAAAATAATTGGGTAATGTCTTTTAGTCGGCAAGGGGCTTTATTTAATAGATATTCACTTTCACCAGACCGAAATAATCTGCGGGTGATGGAGACCTCATTAAATTCAATGGGTAGGATTTTCGTGGAATTTTCGATGGCAAGAGATACCTCAGCCACACCAAGTGGTTTTTGTTGTTCACTGCCATTGAAGATGACATTGGTCATTGACTTAGAGCGTAAAAGATAGGGGTTTTGTTCACCCAGAACCCAGCGGATGGCTTCGTAAATATTACTTTTGCCGCAACCATTAGGACCAACAATGGCAGTTAGACTGTCGCGAAATTCAAATGATGTTTTTTCTGCAAAGGATTTAAAGCCAAACAGGGTTAGCTTTTTTAGAAAAGGCATTAATTTCTCCCCTCCCTATTTTTGGTAAATTAGAGTTCTGCAAAACTAAGAAACTGGAGTTTTTAAATGGGTATTTAAAACCTCTATTTTTATCAATTTCCTCCAAAGAGCAAAATGCAAAACTCGTTTATAGTTTATGGTTTATAGTTTATAGTGTATAGTTTATAGTTTATAGTGTATAGTCCTTCAACTATCAACTATAAACTATCAACTATAAACTATCTTTGCCAAAGTTCAGTAAAATTATCTCTTTCCTTTCAGCGTTAAAATACTTGAAGTCCTTTTTGAAATTTGATTTGTAATTTTGCATTTTGATATTTATATTTGATATTTGATATTTGATATTTATTTATTGTCTCCCCCAAATCCTATTTTGCAAAACACTATTGGTAACTAATTAATTACCAGTTACCACTTTTGAATTATACCCTTAAATTTCTATCCTGTCAAGGAAAAAAATTGTTGACAAGTTAAATATCAAAGTGATATGATATAAGTTGCAATTCAAATGGATGAAAAGTTGTTAGAAATAAAAGAGTTAAAGGTCTCCTTTTTTATTGATAAAAGAGAGTTACCAACGATAGATGGTGTCAATCTTTGCATAGATAAAGGTAAAACCATAGGGTTAGTTGGTGAATCAGGATGTGGAAAATCATTAACGGCTTTTTCGATACTTCGACTCCTTCCTGAGCAGGCAGAAATTGTTGGAGGCGAGATTAACTTTGAAGGAGTAGATTTATTAAAATATTCTAAGACACAAATTCGAGATATTCGAGGCAGGAGAATATCAATGATATTCCAGAACCCGTCTTCATCTCTAAATCCTGTTTTTACTATCGGTAATCAGATAGCTGAAGCAATCCATTTACCTTATCGAGAGGCAGAAGAAAGGGTCAAAGGACTACTAAAGTTAGTTGGTTTGCCTGCGGTTGAAAGGCACTTTCCCCATCAACTAAGTGGCGGGATGAATCAACGGGTGATGATTGCGATGGCGATAGCTTCCAATCCAGCAATTCTAATTGCAGACGAGCCAACGACGGCTTTAGATGTAACGATTCAAACACAAATTCTGGCGCTGTTAAAAAATCTACAAAGCAAATTAAATATGTCCATATTATTAATTACGCATGATTTAAGTATTGTAGCTCAAATGACTGATGTGGTGACGATTATGTATGCCGGTAAGATAGTTGAAGAGGCAACCACAAATGAACTTTTTACCCAGCCAGTTCATCCTTATACGAAAGCACTTTTAGATTGTATTCCGAAACTTGAGAAAAAAACTGAGCGATTACCTTATATCCCGGGGAGTGTTCCAGATAGTTTTACTTCAATTAGTGGCTGTAGATTTCATCCCCGATGTCAATCTGCGAGTTCAAAATGTGTTCTCGAGGAACCACCAATGAAGCAAATAGATGATACTCATAGGGTTAGATGCTGGAAATATTCAAGAAATTAAACAGGGCGTGAAAGCCCAATTTCTAATTTCGTAAGCATTCAGCCATCAGGTATCAGCAATCAGTTAACATCCAGGAAATCAGGATAGTAACAAATCCTACAATTTTGCGTAAAGGGTGTCTATGTGTCTGGTAGTCTATGTAACCCAGACACTTAGACACCCAGATACCAGACTACCTGAACGGTTACCTAATTTCAACCTTTTCTATGGTTAATCTTAACATTATTCAATTACGAAGTCTCTCGGATAAAAATTCCCCTCTTGAGAGGGGGAAGGGGTGTGTTTTTCTGGTGGTGTCTTAATCTAGCATAAAGGTTAAAATAGTGTATAGGGTTCTGCAAAATAGGATTTGAGGGAGACAACAAATAAATATCAAATATCAAATATTAAATATCAAATATAAATATCAAAATGCAAAATTACAAATCAAATTTCAAAGAGGAAGTAACAGGGTTTCTCAAAGAGTTGGAGGAATTTGGTAATATCTTTGCTTCAAGTATTTTAACGCTGAAAGGAAAGAGATAATTTTACATTTTGATATGTAATTTTTATATTTGCTTTTTGCATTTTGCTCTTTGGAGGAAATCCCTTTTGGACACCAAATCTGCATAGATTTCACTATTAGAGTTATTTTCAGACACCACCGGAAAATCTAATAAAATCAACGGTAAATTCTATCCGAGAGCGTTCTGATAGGCATAGGAGGTTATAAATATATGCGGTTACTTGCATTAGCGGATATTCATAATCAACGGAAGGTGTTAAGTTCACTTCAGAAGATATTAGAGCAAAAATGGGACTGGGTGCTGATTGCCGGGGATATTACCAACAGAGGGGATACTGCCTTTGTTGAGGATTTGTTTGATATTTTACCGCTTCAGACATTAGCCGTCCACGGCAATATGGATACCACGGATGTCATAAAATTACTTGAAGAAAAAAGAATCACTGTTCATGGTAAAAGAAAGGAGCTTGGTGAATATAATATTGTCGGGTTTGGCGGAAGTAATCCTACGCCAGCAGATACCCCCACAGAATACTCAGAAAATAAAATAGAAGATGAGTTAAGTCAATTAGAGATTAATCATCAAACTATTCTCTTGACCCATACCCCACCGTTTAATTCAGGATTGGACGAAGTTGGCCCGGGCTTTAAGGTAGGGAGCAGGACAATTAGAGAAATTATTGATACCAGACAACCTTGTTTGAATATCTGCGGCCATATCCATGAACAAGAAGGAAAAAGGATGTTAGGGAGAACTCTTGTGATTAAATTAGCCCCGGCGATGCACGGTCGAGCCGCAGAAATAAATATTGATAATAACATAGAAGTTAGATTTTTTGACTTTTAATAGAACGGTAGCCACTTTACACTCCGGAAACGGGATTTTTGAAAGATGATTCAAGATAAATTCAAAATCGTAGCAAATGATAAAATAGCCCCAGAATATTATAAAATGGCTTTTACTTCACAAGAGATAGCTAATCTGGCTATCCCAGGGCAATTTATCCATATTAAGGTAAGCGAAGGTTATGAGCCTCTTTTAAGACGACCGTTTAGTATTCACGCGGTAATGGATGAAAAGACTGTTGAAATATTGTATCGGGTGGTAGGAAAAGGAACGGCATTGTTATCTGAGAAAAAAACAGGACAAGAATTGGATGTCCTTGGTCCATTGGGTAATGGATTTAAGATAAATAAGTCAGAGGTGAAAAATAGTGTTATGGTAGGCGGTGGAGCGGGAATTGCGCCGTTATTTTTCTTAACGCAAAGGTTAATTAACTATTCAAATATAACGGTATTAATTGGTGCAAAGACAAAAAAAGGTATACTTTGCGAACAGGAATTTAAAGATTTAGGAGTTGCGGTACAGATAGCCACTGAAGATGGTAGTTATGGATACAAAGGCTTAATCACAGACTTACTTAACTCTCTACCACCTGCGACCATTTTTGCTTGTGGACCATCTGCTATGTTTCCAGCGATAACAAATTTTGCTATCAAAAATAATTTACCCACACAACTCTCTTTAGAATCAACAATGGCTTGTGGAGTCGGAGCGTGCCTTGGCTGTGTGATAAAAGGGAAAGATGGTTATAAAAAAGTCTGTAAAGATGGACCGGTATTTAGTGCTTTGGAGATAGTGTTATGCTAACTATTCAGCCACTGATTAACACGGATTAGCACGGATAAATAGCAGAAGGCAGAGAGCAGAGGGCAGAAGGCAGAGGTGGGTTGTCCCCCGCTGGCGGGGGATTAAGGGGGTGGAAATCTCTTCCACTGGCAGAGAATCAAGAAGGATAGAAAATAAAAGTTAGAAGGAGAAACGCTCATGCCCACAGGGAGTGGGCACAAACGAAGATGAAAATAGGTTTGATGGTTTGATGGTTCAGGTGAAATCAGGCTCGGGGCACCCATGCAGAGCATGGGTCGTGTGGCTACCAGCCTTCCCGAGTCCCGAGTCCCGAACTCCGAATCCCGAGTCCCGATTTTCAGAAGAACCCTTCAGCCTTCAGCCTAATTACGGACACGGAAAACGGACACGATTCACGAATTTTCAGTGTTTCATCTGTGTCCATCTGTGGCTGAATAGTTACCCTGGA
>JBFLYA010000085.1:0-2833 GCA_040757115.1 bacterium
TGTGGAAAACAACAAATTTCCATAAATTTCTATTAGTTTCTATTAATTTCAATTTTTTTAATAATATCTCCCTATCTCCTTAATCTCCACATCTCCTTTTGTTACACCACCTGAACGCTTACATTTTCTTAAACCTCCTCATTTAATAAAGTTTTCTCTTCACATTTATTAGTAGCTATTTTCATTTTTTCCCCTTACCCTTCTTAGGCGGTTTTGTGGCTAAAGCATCTTTACAGCTTATTTTTCCATCCTCTACCTCTATCCTTACTTTCCAACCTTTAATTCCCCGGCCTATCTTCTCTCTTTCTAACATAGCCTGGCTTAAGGGTTCTTTAATCCTTTCCTCCACTATCCTTTTAATCTCCCGAGCACCATTTCTCTCACTATATCCGTCCTTAATAAGCAATTCCAATACTTCCTCACCAAAGGCAAGGGAGACTCCATACTCCTTAGACAGCCCTTTTCTGAAGGTCTCCAATTCTAAACTAATAATCTCCTTGATATTCTCTTTACTTAAGTGTTTAAAGAAAACAATCTTATCAATACGATTAAGGAACTCTGGTCTAAAAACCCTTCTTGTCGCATTCAAAGTCGCCTCTTCTTGAGTGGGGGTAGCATCTCTCTGAAAACCCATTCTCTCATCAGGAGGCAGGTTTGAGGTCATTATAAAGATAGCATTCCTTCCATCAATGGTTCTACCTTTAGCATCAGTCAGCCTGCCTTCATCAAAGAGCTGTAAAAATATATCTAAGACCTCAGGATGTGCCTTTTCTATCTCATCAAATAAGACTACAGAATAGGGTTTAGAACGCAATTTACCCGTCAGTTGACCTTCTTCCTCATAACCTACATATCCGGGTGGGGCTCCGATTAATTTAGACACTGTATGCTTCTCCTGATACTCTGACATATCCAGCCTTATCATCTCTTCCTCTGAACCAAAGAGAAGCTCGGCAATACCTTTGGCAGATAATGTCTTACCCACTCCAGTTGGTCCTAAAAAGAGGAATACCCCCAGCGGTCTATTCTTATCCCTCATCCCTGTCTTTGCCAGACGAATCTTATTGGCTACGATTGTTATCGCCTTCTCCTGACCCTTTATTCTCTTTTTAAGATACTGGTCTAAATTAAGGAGTTTCTCTACCTCTTTTTCTGTCAATTTGCTTACCGGAATGCCCGTAAGTTTAGAAACAACCTTTGCCACCTCTTCTTCTGTTACCACACCACCAGTAGTTCTATCCTGTTTTATTCCATCCATACTTAACTGAGGCAGAGAGATATAGGCACAGGCTTCATCAATTATATCTATTGCCTTATCAGGTAATTGCCGATAAGGAAGATAGCGCACAGAAAGCTCAACTGCTCTTACCAGAGCTTCGTCAGTGATTTTGACCTGATGATGTGTTTCAAATCTTTCTTTTAATCGCTGTAAAATCTTTATTGTCTCCTCTGGTGTAGGTTCAGTTATCATAATTGGCTGAAACCTTCTCTCTAATGCGGCATCTTTTTCAATATACTTGCGGTATTCAGAGATGGTGGTAGCACCGATACAGGTTATTTCACCCTTTGTTAGAGCAGGCTTCAGGATATTTGCCGCATCCATACTCCCTTCTCCTTTACCTGCCCCCACAAGGTTATGTATCTCATCCAGAAACAAGATTACTGCTCGATGTTCTTTTGCCTCCTGGATTATCCCATTAAGCCTTTCCTCAAATTCGCCACGATACTTTGTGCCTGCCACCAGACTGCTAAGATTAAGTTCAAATATCCTTCTACCAATGAGATTTTTCCCATAAGCTATTCTTTGGGCAAGCCCTTCTACGATAGCTGTCTTGCCAACACCTGCCTCACCAATAAGTACAGGGTTGTTCTTGGTCATTCTGCTTACTGTTCTTATTATTGCATGCATCTCATCTCTTCTTCCTTCGATTGGCTTAAGATTACCTTCTTCTGCCTCTTTTACTAAATCTCTGGCATATTTAGGTATCCAGTAAAGTGCAGATTTTTTCTGACTTTCTTCTTTAATCTCATCTTCTGCCTTCATAAGCAATCCTTCTAAAGATTCCCCTTTTTTGAGTGCTTCTTCCTTTAATCTTTCTGGTTCAATCTTAAGCTCTTTAAATACTGCACTAATTATCTCACCTGGTTTCTCTAAGATAGCTACTAAAAGAAAAAGAACATTTACCATCCCCCCTTTACTTAACTCTTCAGCCTTTTGAAAATAGCCCCTACATTCAGCACTACGATGTATCACCTTCTCTTTATAGGCATAATCTTCTTGGGGCAGTTTTTCTCTAACCAGCCGGCGCAGTTGTGTCATATTTAAAGAGAAACTCTGCATCAAATTCTCTAACACCTTATATTCCATCTCTAATAACTGCTTTGCTTGTATTCCTAACTGATTTAGCATCTCCTTAGCCGCAAATATTTTCTCTAAGGATAAGCATCCATTAAATATATGCTCTTTCTCAATAAATTCTGATTTTTTATTTGCCGCCTCTGCCACCGCCATCTGCCAGGCAAGAGTTACCCCTATAGAAAGCTTATCCATCACCTACCTCCTAAGTATTGCAGAATCATTTGTTTTACCTGATGTGCCTGAGGTAAATCAGGATTTAACCTTATTGCCGCCTCAACACATTTCAATGCCTCCTGGAATCTGCCCAATATAGCTAATTCAATCCCTTTGTTAATCCATGCCTCTGCATACCTCGGGTTTATCTCCAATGCCTCATCATAGCAGGAGATTGCCTCCTGATGTTTGCCAAGATTTACTAAGGTAAGTCCTTTGTTATACCATGCCTCTGCCAACCTCGGGTTTACCTCCAATGCC
>JBFLYA010000085.1:2933-15447 GCA_040757115.1 bacterium
ATACCTCGGGTTTATCTCCAATGCCTCATCATAGCAGGAGATTGCCTCCTGATGTTTGCCAAGATTTACTAAGGTAAGTCCTTTGTTATACCATGCCTCTGCCAACCTCGGGTTTACCTCCAATGCCTCATCATAGCAGGATATTGCCTCCTGATATCTGCCAAGATTTCCTAAGGCAACCCCTTTGTTATACCATGCCACTGCAAGCCTTGGGTTTATCTCCAATGCCTTATCATAGCAGGAGATTGCCTCATTATATCTACCAAGTCTTCCTAAGACATTCCCTTTGTTATACCATGCCACTGCATACCTTGGGTTTATCTCCAATGCCTTATCACAGCAGGAGATTGCTTCCTGAGGTCTGCCAAGATTGTCTAATGCAGTCCCTTTGTTATTCCATGTCTCTGCATCCCTTGGGTCTATCTCCAATGCCTCATCATAGCAGGAAATTGCCTCCTGATATCTGCCAAGATTTTTTAAGGTAACTCCTTTGTTATTCCATACCTCTGCATCCTTTGGGTTTATCTCCAATGCCTCATCATAGCAGGAGATTGCCTCCTGACTTCTACCAAGATTTAATAAGGCAGTCCCTTTGTTACTAAGTTCCCATGCCTCTAATTTTTCCCTCTCAGGTGGGGTTATTTTTTCCCCGGTCTCTTTTAAAAGCAGGTTTTGTAGTTCCTCCCTGATAAGGGTAAAATTCTGGTATCTTTTATCTGGCTCTTTTTCTAAACATTTTTTAATTATCGGGAAAAGGGATGCTGAAACCCCTGAAACAAGTTCAGGGTCAGCATGACATATGCCAGGGGGAGAAGGAAGGGGAGGAATCTTACCATATCTATGTAGCCGCTCATATTCTTCTCCGTTTCTACCCACAAAAGGTAATCTTCCATTTCCCGCCATCTGGTATAAGACAAGACCAAAGCTATAGACATCAGACCTTTTGTCGGCCAATCCTTCAAACTGCTCTGGTGCCATATAAGGAAGTGTGCCACAAACCCTCTTCCCCTTACTTCTAAATATGCTTAAAGAAGATGCTTTCTCTGCAATAACATCCCCCTTAAGTTCTATCTCTTGAAATGCCTTAGCTAAACCAAAGTCGGTTATCTTTACCGTCTTATCAAAGGTAATCATAATATTATCTGGTTTTATGTCCCGGTGGCTATCTATCCCTTTAGAGTAGGCATACTCCATACCATAACAAAACTGGATGGAGAATCTTAAGACCTCAGATAGGGTCAAATCCCCAAGATAATGGCTTAAGGTATTTCTTCCCTGTCTATCCGGGGCAATATATTCAAGGACAATAAATAGCCTTCCCTCTAATCTCTCTACCCAAAAAGCACGGACAATATAGGGGTGTCTTTCCAATTCTGTCCAGACCCGGGCTTCTCTTTCAAATAGCCTTTGGCTATCTTCAGAAAAAAGGTATTGCTCCTGAAAGGTCTTAAGGGCATAAGGTATTTTATGTTCGTGGTCATAGCAGACATAGACCATACCCATTCCTCCTCCTAATACCTGGTAAATCTCATATCGGTTACCAATCCTATCCCCTACCTGCCATCTACCTGTGTTTGCCCTACTTCTTTCTGCACTCTCTCTTTTCCCCAAACCTCTAAATATACCCATTGTTTCGCCTCCTCTGTCCTGTTGGAATGCTCCTGGATAAAACCTATTTTTAATCAAAAATCTGGATGTGTTTAGTGAAGTTTGTTTTAGTGTTTAGTGATTTTTTATCCCTAAACACTAAACTCTAAACACATACGATTTACAATATTATTTCATAATAACCACTGCGCTTTGAACCAACAAATTTTATTTTGCCTTCTTTTTTCAATTCCTCTATATCCCTCTCAATTGTTTTATTACTTACCGCTAATTCCTTTGCCAGGGTGACAAAAGTAAATAATTCTTTTGATTTTATTTTGTTATATATATATTCTTTGCGTTCCTTTTTAGTAGCATCTTTAAGGAAGACTTTACCGACATTTTTCACCGACACTTTACCGACACTTTTCACCGACATCTTATGGACATCTTTAGTGATATGCCGATAAAAAGTTATGTAACCGTTCAGATAGTAATTCACCGCAGAGACGCAGAGGAACAGAGAAGACATAGAAATAAATCAGATCACAGAAAAGATTATTGAGGTAATCTTTGTAATACATAGGACATCAAAACCAAATTTGTTAATCAATTCATGATATATTATTGGTCCTCAAAAGCTTGCTCTGATGAAAATCAGGGATGGAATGAAGCGTATGGTAAATAGTTTTTAATTTTTTCTCTGCGTCTCTCTGTCTCTGCGGTGAACAGTTACCTAATTTTTTATTTGCCGCCTCTGCTACCGCAATCTGCCAGGCAAGAGTTGCCCCTATAGAAAGCTTATCCATCGCCTACCTCCTTAAGTCTTGTAGAATCATTTGTTTTAGCTGGTGAACCATTGGTAAATCAGGATTTAACCTTATTGCCTCATCAATACATTCTAATGCCTTTTGAAACCTTCTCAACTTTGCTAAGGCAAGCCCTTTATTATACCATGCCTCTGCATACCTTGGGTTTATCTCCAATGCCTTATCAAAGCAGGAGATTGCCTCCTCATATCTGCCAAGATTTCCTAAGGCAATCCCTTTGTTAATCCATGCCTCTGCCAACCTTGGGTTTATCTCCAATGCCTTATCATAGCAGGAGATTGCTTCCTCATGTCTGCCAAGATTGTCTAAGGCAAACCCTTTGTTAATCCATGCCTCTGCCAACCTTGGGTTTATCTCCAATGCTTCATCACAGCAGGAGATTGCCTCCTCATATCTGCCAAGCTTTCCTAATGCACCCCCTTTGTTAGACCATGCCTCTGCATACCTTCGGTTTATCTCCAATGCCTCATCATAGCAGGAGATTGCCTCCTCACTTTTACCAAGATTTACTAAGGCATTTCCTTTGCTATACCATGCCTCTGCATCCTTTGGGTTTATCTTCAATGCCTTATCAAAACAGGAGATTGCTTCCTGATGTCTACCAAGATTGCCTAATGCACTCCCTTTATTATTCCATGTCTCTGTCAGCCTTGGGTTTATCTCCAATGCCTTATCACAGCAGAAGATTGCCTCCTGATGTCTACCAAGATTCCCTAAGGCAAGCCCTTTGTTATACCATGCCAGTGCCTCTCTTGGATTTATCTTCAATATCTCATCAAAATAGGATATTGCCTCCTGATGTTTACCAAGCCTTCTTAATACATTCCCTTTGTTACCCCATGCCTCTGCATACCTTGGGTTTATCGCCAATGCCTCATCATAGCAGGATATTGCCTCCTGATGTCTACCAAGATTCCCTAAGGCAAACCCTTTGTTATACCATACCTCTGCATCCCTTGGGTTTATCTTCAATGCCTTATCAAAACAGGAGACTGCCTCCTGAAGTCTACCAAGATTTAATAAGGCGGCCCCTTTGTTATAAAGTTCTCCTGCCTCTAATTCTTCCCTCTCAGGTGGGGTTATTCTTTCCCCTATTTCTTTTAAAAGCAGGTTTTCTAACTCCTCCCTGATAGAGGTAAAATCCTGGTATCTTTTATCTGGCTCTTTTTCTAAACATCTTTTAATGATCGAGAAAAGAGGAGAGGGAAGGAGAGGAATCTTACCATATCTATGTAACCGCTCATATTCTTTTATACTACTGCCCACAAAAGGTAATCTCCCATTTCCTGCCATCTGGTATAAGACAATACCAAAGCTATAGACATCAGACCTTTTGTCGGTAACCCCCTCAAACTGCTCTGGTGCCATATAAGGAAGTGTGCCACAAACCCTCTTCCCTTTGCTTCTAAATATGCTTAAAGAAGATACCCCTTCTGTGATAACATCCCCCTTAAATTCTATCTCTTGAAATGCCTTAGCTAAACCAAAATCGCTTATCTTTACCGTCTTATTAGAGGTTATCATAATATTATCTGGTTTTATGTCCCGATGGCAATCTATCCCTTTAGAGTAGGCATACTCCATACCATAACAAAACTGGATGGAGAATTTTAAGACTTCCTGTAGGGTCAAATCCCCAAGAAGATAATGGCTTAAGGTATTTCTTCTCTGTCTATCTGGAGGAATATATTCAAGGAAAATAAATAGCCTTCCTTCTAATCTACCTACCCAATGAGCACGGACAATATAGGGATGCCTTTCCAATTCTGTCCAGACCAGGGCTTCTCTTTCAAATAACCTTTGGCCATCTTCAGAAAAAAGGTATTGCTCCTGAAAGGTCTTAAGGGCAACAGGTATTTTAAATTCGTGGTCATAGCAGACATAGACAATACCCATTCCTCCCCCTAATACCTGGTAAATCTCATATCGGTCAGCAATTCTATCCCTAACCTGCCATCTACTTGTGTTTGTTTTCCCCATCGTTTCACCACCTATAATTTTTCTAAGACCATTTCCTTAATATTCTCAGCAATTCTTCTTTGGTTTAAAGGTAGAAATTTTCCGAGGTCTAATTTTAATCTTTTCTGGTCAAATCCCCTGATTTTATCTACTAAATCCTTCTGGGTTACTCTTCTGTTATAATATTCCATTTTCTTATTAACCATCACCCAGTCAATTTGTATTCCTTTTGAAAGAAGATACCAGATGTCAAAAAGGTCTCTGCCTTTTACCCTATGTATCAATGCCCTTATTTTTTCTGTTAGAATCTCTTCCCACGACAGGCATTTGATAATAGGATATGGGCTGATGGGAAATAATGTCTCCATAACAACATCTTTTTCAGTCAAAGGCTTTTCCCTTAAAGAAAATTCCAGATGAACATTTAAGGGAAATTTCAACTCATCAGTCTTGTATCGCAAAAATCCTGTGAGACTGTTAATGTTAGAAGTAATCTGTCTTAATTCTATTTCAGGCATAAGAAGATTTATTTTTCTGATAATTTTGATGAGTAACTTTTTTATTTCATCAGCAGATATTAAAGAGGTAAAATCTAAATCTTCTGAAAATCTGAAGGAATTAAGAATTAGTCTCAAGGCTGTGCCGCCTTTGAAATAAATTTTTGAACTCTCTTTTTGCTCATAAAGCGCCGCCAGAAAAAGAATCTGCAAATACTCTCTTAAACAAGTGAACTCGTCAATAGCAAATTTATGTGATAATTCTCTAACCTGTTCTTTACTAATCATAGTTTTATATTCAATGAATCAAAGAAATTGCCAAAAATTTCACTCTTAATCTTGCCAGATAGTTCTCTTAACCTCTTTTTATCAATCTTATCTAATACCCATTCTTCAGGATTAATTACCGTTCTCCCATAACTTGCAAAGAAGATGGTATCAACAATGGCTTTTTCAGGGGTTGCGATAAGAAAATGTTGCTCTTTAATATAATC
Source organism: bacterium (assembly GCA_040757115.1). Taxonomy (NCBI): domain Bacteria; species bacterium. The sequence continues at coordinate 8,301 of JBFLYA010000085.1, forward strand.
TGAATAATATCTTTGGTCTAAATGAAAATAGGCAAATTCTTTATTTACCGCCCTTATTTTTTTAGCCCTTTTGATGGTAACTGAAGTTATAACCTGTGGCACCTGAATTAAAATACCATAGTATGCCAGAGCAGATTCTAAAGAAACATAGGAGGGTTTATAGAGGAAATTAGCTATCTCAAAATCTGTAGGTTTTTTATCTTTTAAACAATATACTCCTTTAGCTATTCTGTCTAATAGACCCTCCTTCGTCAGCCTATTTGCCTGAATGTAGGCGATGTTATCACTTTCACTTCTGAGGAGTTTTTTAAGGTCAATCAGACTAAAAATATCTCTTCTGGATTTCTGTAATATAAGCAGTGCTTCTATCTTCTTCATCATCTATCCTTATATGCATTATTCTTAACAATATTGTAAAGGATTATGTATATATTGTCAAGCAAAAATTAAATTGAACCCTACATTTTTTCAAATACCTGGCGTAATTATTCAGCCACAGATAAATACGGATGAAACACTGAAAATTCGTAATCCGTGTCCGTTTTCCGTGTCCGTAATCAGGCTGAAGGCTGATGGCTGAAAATTCAGGTATAGTGCCTCGTGTCTCCTCTCCTTCTCCGCTTCTCCCTTTCTCCGTTTCCCCGTTTCCCCCTTTCTCATTTGTCCTCTACCCTCTGCCTTCTGCCCTCTGCCCTCTGCCTTCTGCCCTCTGCCCTCTGCCCTCTGCCTTCTGCCCCCTGTATTTATCCGTGCTAATCCGTGTCAATCAGTGGCTGAATAGTTACAGTCCTTTTTGAAATTTGATTTGTAATTTTGCTTTTTGATATTTGATTTAATTTCAGGTCTAACTCTCAGTTTTTCCCCCAAATCCTATTTTGCAGAACCATAGAAAAGAAGCCTTAATATCTTCTGCAAATACTATCTATCTTTCCCAAAAAGGCATTGTTTTCTTGTTCATTACCAATAGTTACTCGAAGGCAGTTAGGGATATCATCATTCAAATTACGAATTAATATCCCTTCTTCAACTAAATTTGAAAAAAGGGTATCTGCCGGGATATTAAGGGTTTTAAATAAAATAAAATTAGCATCACTGGGGTAAGGCATAATGCCCGTTATTCCTTTAAGAAATCCATAGACCCTTTCTCGCTCGCTTATTATCTGGTTAATTCGAGGTTGTAAAAGGTATCTAAAATTTTCTATGGCACAAGTCGCCACTGCTTGAGAAAAAGCATTCAGGTTATAGGGCAATTTTACTTTGAGAAGTTCATCGATTATTTGAGAATTAGCAATCAAATATCCAATTCTTAATCCGGCTAAACCAAATGCCTTAGAAAATGTCCTTACAATTATTACCTGCGGGTAAATGTTAATCAGTGAAATGAAGGTTTCCTTTGAAAACTCAAAGTAGGCTTCATCAATAATTATTAATGAGGTTGGCGATTCGTCAATAATTTCTAATACCTTTTCTTTTGAAAAAGAGTTTCCTGTTGGATTATTTGGATAAGCGAGAAAAATAATGGAAGGAGTATCCCTGGTTATTTTCAATATCTTTTCCTCATTTAATTCAAATTTGTCAGTTAAAGGTATTCCAATTGGCGTGGTGTTAGTAATCTGGGATAATATTTTATACATGGCAAAGGTAGGTGTGGGAAAAACAACTTGACCTGCGTTAAAAGTTAGCAGAATGTATAAGATTAGTTCATCAGAACCATTACCAACCAAAATTTCTTTTTTATTTATGCCAAGATATGCGGCAATAGTCTGGCGTAATTCATTTGAAAGTGGGTCGGGATAACGATTAAAACCAGTAATCTTTTCTTTAAGCAATTCTTTTATTTCGTCTGGTAAGTCATAGGGATTTTCCATCGCATCTAATTTAATTGGGCAGGAAATATCCGGTATTTGGTATGGTTTTAAGGTTTTAATATTTTCTTTGACTAATGATTCAATCATCAATTTATCCGCTCCTTTTTTGGTTGATAAATACAATTAGGCTCCTGGTCTAAGTAATCACCTGTTTTCGCATAGGCTCGTGCTCGGCAACCACCACACACATTGATATATTCACATCGTCCACATTTACCTTTGTATTTAGAAAAATCACGCAATTCGTTAAAGACTTGCGAATTTTCCCAGACATCTTTAAAACTCTGGGTTTTAATATCGCCACAACGAACATCTAAATAACCGCACGGGAATACCTCACCTTTGTAAGAGATGAAGCAATAAGAAGTTGCGGCCAAGCAACCTTTGCTTAAGGGAAAATGTTGTTCACCTTTTTCTATCTGTTGCATAATCCTGAAATAATGTGGGGCACAGGTAGTTCTTATTTCAATATTTGTTACTTTACTTTTTTTATATAACCAGGTTAAGACATCTTCGTATTCCGTGAGGCTTAATTCCTGTTTCTCCATTGTCTTAGCTCTGCCAGTTGGGACAAGGAAGAAGAAATGGCAGGCAACCGCACCCAATTTAATGCTTAAATTGATTATATCATTGAGTTCTAGATAATTTTGTTTTGTAACCGTAGTATTAATCTGGAATTCAAGACCACTTCTTTTTGCCCATTTTAGTCCTTCTAAAGCCTTTTCAAATGCTCCCTGTTGTCTAATTTTATTATGGGTTTTAGCCGCCGCACCATCCAGACTAACACTAATTCTTTTAATTCCAACATCTTTTATTCGCTCAGTGACTTTCTCATTAATCAAAGTTCCATTACAACCGATGACAACGGTAAATTCCTTACTTATGGCATAAGAGGCTATTTTAAATATATCCTGTCGAAGTAGTGGCTCACCGCCAGAAAGGATAAGTATGGGATGGCTAACTTTAGCAATTTCATCAATTAAAACAAATGCCTCCTCTGTAGATAACTCATCCTCATCAAATCTATTACTATTAATCGCACTTGCCCGACAATGGATGCAAGAAAGATTACATCTTCGAGTAACCTCCCAGGCTACTAATCTCAAATTATTCACCTTATTTTTATTATACCCTTATAATTTGTTTCTGTCAAGAGAAATCTCGTGAAACCCAGTAATTCTCGGTGAATTTTTAGAGACTGAATTCACCTATGTTTAGGAGAGATAGAAAAAAATATTTTTCGTAAAGATTTTGAGAGGAAAATAAGGAATAATGAGTCTCTATCTAATTTTCCACCGAGAATTACTGATAGATCAAAATTTTTATTGACATGGGATAAAATTTGTGGTAAAATATAACCATAATGATTAAAAGTGAAGGTAACATCAAAAATGACCCAAAAGCAAATTCCTATCAGTTCAGTAATGAATACAAGGCTGGAAACCAATCACATCCTATTGCTGACCTATTTGGCACGAAAGAAATGTTACAGATTGTCATCAAGAAATTGTCAAGTCAATCGCTAATCTTCAGTTTGGCGTTTATTGTCATCCTGGTGATAGCCTACAAGCTCTGTGGCAATCAAGGATTACCGATTATTGCAGCCATTCTCTTCGTTTTTCTGGTAGGTATGTTTGCCTATTTATTCTTTGAGCAGAAGAGCAAAGTTAAGCATGAAGACCCATCAACCATAAGCCAACTGCTCGGAGAGAAGCTCAACGCTATCACAAAGCCAACGGGAGACTTTTCTGTCCATGTGTGGACCTCTCTCGCCGCCGAGACCAGTGTGGAGAGTCGTGATATTAATATTATCCCATCAGCGAAACAAGCTAAGTATCGTATTGGCGACAAGATTAATGTGTGCTTCCGTTCCACTAAGGACTGCTATTTGACCTTGCTGAATATCGGTACGAGTGGAAAACTGACCATTTTATTTCCCAATGGGCTATATCGTAACAATTTGATTTCAGCCAATCAGAGCTATGAAATTCCTGGCAAAGAGTATGGTTTTGAATACGGACTGCTGGGACCGCCGGGAATCGAAAAGTTGAAAGCCATCGCTACATTGGAGAAGGTAGAATTACTGGCGTCGCAATTCTCATCGGATGGTTCGCTGTTTCGGATAGAGACGCCGGCAGCCGCGGCGCGTGATATTACAGTAATCAAGAAAAATGTCGAAGCGATTCCGACAGACAAATGGACTGAAGCAACCTGTGAGTTTCGTGTTAACCAATAGCATGTGTAAAACAACCTTGCGGTTAACAAATCCAAAAAGGAGGAGCACTATCATGTTTTGTCCAAAATGTGGTTTTGAAAATCCAGATGGAGCTAAGTTCTGTGGTAAATGTGGCACTTCCATGACAATAGATTACCCGACTGAGCCACAAACCCAAATAGGGAAACCGCCTTTCCCACCAGATGGTGCACCAGTCTCATCGGGGTTGAAGACGGGCATCATTGTCGGCACATTGTTCATACCATTGCTCGGCATTATCATGGGAATAATCTACATGAACGATCCTAATCCCGCCAAAAAAGCCGTTGGGCGATTATGGTTGTGGGTAGGCATCAGTGTGTGTGTACTCTCATGTATCTGCGGGATAATAGCCTATGTGATTGGTATGTCGGGGAGTTATTATTAGCGATGTCTGTTCTGTATGATCTCTGTGGATTGATATGTCACCAATTGCCAGGTCGCTCGTCGCACTTTGATGGTATTGTCTTCCCCCTCTGTTTTCGGTGTTCAGGCTTGCATTTCGGAGTGGTATCGTCATACCTCTATCTGGCAGTAAGCGGTGGGTGGAAGCGCAGTTTCCCAGATGTTCGAAGTGGGGTTAGCGCTAGCTTGCTGATGGTGCCATTTTTGCTGGATGGCTGGGGCAACACGCTACACCTGTGGGCATCGCCAGGGTGGTTTCGGGCTCTCACAGGTTTAGGTATGGGTATGGTGCTACCGCTGTTACTGGTTCCTCTAATCCATCAGCCGGCACAAATAACGACTTCCGAGCTCAAACCATCACTGTCGCATCCCACTACCCTGATTTGGCCGGCAATACCAGGCCTTATAATGGTATGGTTTATGATGCATCCGATGGTGCTGCTCATATTCCAACTTCTGACCATTACTGTATTAGTGGGAATACTAATATTTGGTATCAATTTCCTCTTAGTGTCGCGTGTTGTATTAACGGAGATATTTTTTTCGTAACCGTTCAGGCTATATATCAAAAGTGTAAGAAAGGGGATAAGGAGATAAGAGTGATATGGAGATAAGATAATAGAAATAGGTAGAAATTGATTGTGGAAAACAACAAATTTCCATAAATTTCTATTAGTTTCTATTAATTTCAATTTTTTTATAATATCTCCCTATCTCCTTAATCTCCACATCTCCTTATTGTTACATCACCTGAACGCTTACGGAAATTATATACCCTATCGCGAAATTGTAAAAACTGGGGGAGGCAAGTCAAATTTACATAATTGTCTGAAAATATAGAAGGTTAAGAGAAATTTAGGTAAAAGTTTTTGACATTAACAACCTCAGCAAGGGAGATAAAATCATGAGTGAAGTATTTAGTGGTTCAGTAGCGACAGTAGCAATCAAATCTGCTTATGCGCTGATTGTAGGCATTGGACAATATAGCGATCCGCGTATTCGAAAGCTTGATTTCACTCATGCCGATGCTCAAGCATTTTGTGACTTATTGTTGAATCCACAGCACGTTGGATTCTTAAAGGAGAATGTCAAACTGCTATTGGACGAGCAGGCGACTTTATTCAATATCAAGAATGCGATTACTGGATGGCTCTATAAATACACCGGTTCCGAATCGACGGTAATTATTTTCTTCGCTGGACATGGCGGTGTAGAAAGTGACAAGGAAGACACTGAAAAAGATGGGATTGCCAAATATCTTCTGCCGTGGGATACGAACCCTGACGATTTATTTGCCTCAGCGCTATCAAACACCGACTTTCACCGGCTATTGAGCACGATTAAGGCTCAGCGATTGATTATTTTCCTGGATGCATGCTACGCGGGTGGCGTGGCTCAGCGAGGATCGCGGGATTTGGGAATCGTAGAAAATCCCTGCGAGCGGTTGGCACAGGGAGAAGGCAGGTTAGTGATTTCAGCGGCTAAACCGAATCAACGTTCCTGGGAAGACCCTACCATTGGCCATGGTATTTTTACCCATCATCTACTGGAGGCGCTAAAGGGCAAAGCAGATATGGACAACGACGGCTATGTGTCAATCTGGGAGGTCTATAAATACCTCGAACGGGAGGTGTCCCAGAGCGCGCGATGTTTGGCCAAAAGTATCCAGGAACCTCTTTTCTGTGGGGACATGGCAAAAGATATCTTTCTGACCGCAGACGCCCAGCGCATAGCCAAACTTGCCTTTCAGCGTTCCGAAGCCGAACGCCGGTGCAGAGAGGAAATACAACTGAAACGACGCAAGCTGTTCGATCTTTATGATCGCGGCGAATTCCCATCAGACGCTTATCAGGAAGCTATGAGCCTTATCGACAAACCTCTCACTGAAATGACTACAAAGGATAGCAAATTAGCGAAGAATCTTGAGGCACTGTTAAAGGACGGACTTTCCGCTGAGGTCTATCTTGAAAACCGTGACTCTATTCGTTCACAAATGGAACGAAAAGATTCCGACCGTTCCCCAGTTCAACCTCCACCACAAGACACTAAATCCCCAGGGCTAAAGCCACCTAAAACAGAGATGAAATATTGTATTCATTGTGGTACGCAAATCAATCTTCAGAACAAGTTTTGCATTAACTGCGGTTGGTCAATTCAATGAGGTTTAGGGGGGTAAACCTCGAAAGCGGAATTAACTCAGTTCCTGCATTTTCTGGGTCATCAGTGTACTATTATTCATTCCCAGATGACCTCATTAGCAATCAAATACAGGCCCATCTTTACAAACGCGTTTATCGATGGTTTTCTCTCCATCTCTAACATTTATTACGCAACCCAGACATGCCCCTACTCCACAGGTTTTTATTGTAAGCGGATTAAACGGATTGAGCGGATTTTTTTTATTTCTTTTTCCGCTAAATCCGCTTACTAAATCCCCCCGCTTACTATAAAAATCTGCTTACTTAATTTTCTACCTGAACAGGTCGCAAAATTTTTCGACCTGTGCGGTTAGGTTTTAGGTTATTGACGCTGAAAGCGTCGAATTTTAAATAACCGTAGATGCAATCTACGGAAATAAACGCCCGCAAAACTCGACCCTGAAAGGGTCGAATGTAATCCA
>JBFLYA010000086.1:0-11982 GCA_040757115.1 bacterium
TAAAGATAGATGATGCGGGCGCTAATTGTTTAAAGGAAATTGTCGAACAAAGGATAAATAATAAAGAGTTTGAAATTGGATATGAGGATGTTCTGCCAGTTTTATTTAAAAAGATACCTTTTAATTACGAATTAGTTGATGGATTACAGTGGGTAGAGATTGATTTCCCGGAGGATATAAAACAGGCGGAGCATCTGGATAAGTTACATCTGTCCAATAAAAGATGTGGATAAAGATAAGTCTATTGGGAAGGTAAGATAATGTCTCAACAAAAGGAAAATAAAGCCAGCCAACTGAGAAAGATATTTAAGAAGAAAGGGATTATTCGTATTGTTGGAGCACATGATGGTTTGAGTGCCAAATTAGTAGAAAAGAATGGGTTTGATGGCGTCTGGGCAAGTGGATTAGAAATATCAACATCATTTGCTGTCCCGGATGCGAATATTCTGACGATGAGTCAGTATTTAGAGGTAGCAAAAACGATGAATGATGCGGTTTCTATCCCGATTATAGCAGACTGTGATACAGGTTATGGGAATTCTAATAATGTGATGTATATGGTTAAAAAATATGAATCTGCGGGAATTGCGGCGGTTGTCATCGAAGATAAACAATTTCCAAAAGTCAACAGTTTTATTCCTGGAAGACAGGAATTAGCACCGTTATCTGAATTTGTCGGAAAGATTCTGGCGGCGAAAAGTGTGCAGGAACATCCTGATTTTATGGTCATTGCTCGTGTGGAGGCATTAATTGCTGGCTGGGGACAAGAAGAAGCATTGCGCCGGGCTAATGCCTATGTTGATGCCGGAGCAGACGCAATCCTTATTCACTCTAAATCAAAAACCCCTGACGAAATTATTGAATTCATCCACGCATGGAATAATAAATCCCCGTTAGTCGTAGTTCCGACTACTTATTCTGCGGTTACCGCTGAGGAATTGGAAAAATTAGGGATAAAAATGGTCATTTATGCTAATCATGGTATTCGAGCCTCAATAAAGGCAATGGAGATGACTTTTAGTGCCATCGCCGCTTATGGCACAACAAAACCCATTGAAAAAGATATCGCCTCGATGGAAGAAGTCTTTGAACTTCAAGGTATGTCCGTAATGAAGTTGATGGAGAAGAAATACTATCGACCCCAGGAACCAATCAAAGTTATTATCCCGGCGGCTGGGAGTTATGAAGATGAAATAAGTTTAAAGGATATTATGCAAGATATTCCTATGCCGATGATTGATATTAGGGGGAAATCACTCCTTCAAAGACAACAAGAAACCCTTAATACCCTCTCTATTCAAGATATTACTGTCGTGGGTGGACATCGAGGGGATAAAATTCAATTAGATGGTGTGGCGGTGATTCAAAATAATGATTATAAAAATACCCGTGATTTAGAATCAATTATGTGTGCCCGCGATAAGTTAGAAGGGAAGGTGTTAATCTGTTATTCAGACATACTTTTTGATGCAGATGTGATTGACAAACTTTTAAAAAGTATGGCAGATATTTCTATTCTTGCTGACCCAACTTATGTTGAGCGGACGGGTAAAAAACCAGATATGGATTTAGTTTCTGCCGAAAGTCCTCCTATGCTCAATAAAAGGAGAATTCTAAGCGTAGCCAAAACTAATTATGCGGTAAAAATTGGCACTGACATCCCGGAAGAACAAAGACATTATGAATTTACAGGCATAACTTTTCTTTCTGCCGCCGGAACCCAAAAAATAAAAGACTGGTATGAAAAATCAAAGATAAAATATGCCAATCGATCATTCCATACCGCCCCAAATTTTAAACAGGCTTCATTGACAGACCTTTTGCAAGAAATGATTGATGGTGGAGAAAAAATAGCCATTGTTGAAATAACATCCGGCTGGATGGAAGTGCACACAATGGAAAATTATAAACTTAGTTGTGACCTTCTGGCAGGTAAATAAAATGATAGCCCCAAAAGATTTTTGTAGTGCTTTAAAAAAAAGAGGATTTACTTTTTTGTCTGGAGTGCCGTGTTCGCTCCTTACCGACATCCTTAATTATATTTATACGGATAAGGAAATAACCTATATCCCTGTCCCAAGAGAAGATGCGGCATTAGGGATAGCCAGTGGGGCGGCTCTATGCGGACAAAAAGGCGGAATTCTTATCCAGAATTCAGGATTAGGAAATATTATAAATGGCTTGACTTCTTTTAACCTCATTTATCATCTCCCGCTACTGATGATAATTACCTGGAGAGGTTTTGAAGGCAAAGATGCTCCGGAACACTTAATTATGGGTGCAAAAATGACTGATTTCCTTGATTTATTAAATATACCCTACAGGATTCTCTCCGCATCGAATTATGAAGAATCTCTAAATTTTTCCATTGACTCAATGGAAAAAGAACATAAACCAGTGGCTTTAATATTAAAAGAAGGTGTCATCGGATGAAACGAGATGAAGCCATTAAGATAATCCTGGATAATCTAAATGAGGAAGATTTTGCCCTTTTTACCACCGGGATGATTTCTCGGGAGGCATTTGCCATAAAAGATAGAAAGACTAATTTCTATATGATGGGTTCTATGGGTTTGCTCTCTGCAGTAGGATTGGGTATTTCTTTATGTTCACCTCTTAAAAAGGTGATTGTCGTAGAAGGAGATGGGAGTATTTTGATGAGTCTGGGTAACCTTCCGATGATTGGGGTATGTTCACCGGCTAATTTTATTCATCTTGTTTTAGATAATGAATCTTATGAGTCCACCGGCAATCAACCAACAATTACTAAAGACATTGATTTATCTAAAAGTGTCCAGACATTTGGATATAAAAACATATCAAAGGTCGATAATATCCAGGACTTTGCCCAGAAATTTAAAGAATTTTTAAAGGCTGAAGGACCTAATTTTATATTGGTTAAAGTAGAATCTTCAAGACTAAAAGGAGTTCCAAGAATTAGTTTTAGTCCTGAAGAATTAACTGAGAGATTTAGAGATAGTTCAAATCAGGGTATGACCCTGCGGCACACAAAGGAAAATGAAAATAGTAGGTAGGAGATAGAAGGTGGGAGGTAAGGAGATAGGCGTGAGGAGTGATGTTTTCTTTACTTTCTACTCTCTACTTTCTACTTCCTATTTTCAGGAGAGGAGATATAAAATGAGAAAAAAATTATTTAGGTGGCTGATTATTTTACTATTTATCCCCGGGCATTGTTATGCCGATGAATGGATGATTGGTGTTGGTGATTCTATGGTCCTCGAGGTCCCTAATTTAGAAAAAATGGCTATTGGGGATCCGAGAATAGCCGATGCTACGGTTGTCGCACCAGAACAAATACTCATTAATGGTCTCCATGAAGGCGTAACTTCATTACACATCTGGGCAAAAAAAATCGTTAAAAAACATACCATACGCGTCATAGAAAAGGAATTCCCGCTTCAAGAAATCTCTAAAATAAAAGGTTTAGAAAATATTACCGCTTCATTTGTTGGCAAATCTTTAGTCTTAAAAGGTCAGGTTAAAACTCAACATGAAAAACAAAACGCTGAAAGATTGGCTAATGCCTTCAATGAGTGGGTGATAAATCTGATTGAAGTTCAGGAACCGCTCCAAATATTAGTCAATTTACAAATTGTAGATATGAGCACAAAAGATTGGTTACAACTGGGGTCTAAGTGGAAAATAGAAGGTAAGATTGAAGACCGAAAATATGAAGGTTACACGCAAGGATTTAAGGAAGGATTAAATATTGGTATCATAAAAGACGATGCAGGACTTCTGCCTGGTCTAAATGTCGAAATAGAGGCATTAAAGGAAAAAGGTAAGGCTAAAACACTATCTTCACCCAGCATTCTGACTTTAAGTGGTAAACAGGCGTATGTAAATGTAGGTGGTAAAATACCTGTTCCCACAACAGTGACTCAGGTTAATCAAACAACAAATAGTGGAATTGAATGGGTTGACTACGGTATTCAGCTTAAAATTACACCAGTGGCAGATGCAGATAATAATATTAACCTGAAAATTGATACCGCTATTTCTACTCCTGATTGGTCACGAATACTTAATAATGTCCCCGCGATGATTTCAAAAAATGTTGTTACAGAGGTGAATGTTAGAAGTAAAGATACCGTTATCATTAGTGGATTGACTGAAGTAAAAAAGAGCACGACAACTAAAAGAGTGCCTCTAATTGGTAGAATACCTCTTTTAGGTGCACTATTTTCTTACAAGGCGATTAAAGAAGATGAAACGGAATTAATTGCGATTATCACCCCGGAAATTGTTAAAACCGGTCAACTCGCAACGAGTCAGTAGTGTATTCGTAACTATTCAGCCTTATTATATCTCACCGCAGAGACGCAGAGAAAAAATTAAAATCTATTTACCAGAGACAGAAATTTCGAGACGGTTCATTTTATCGTTTTCCCTATGATTGGTTTCGGATATACATTTGTAAACATTCACAGAAAGTTGAAATTGGCGAATTTCAACTCCATTTTCTAACCACAAGCTTTCAAACAAAAGTGAACCGTCCCGAAATTTCCTTTTTTTGTACATTTCGGGTCTTTCGTCGTTTATTAATCTTTTAATACTTACTTTTGACTAACTGTTTTTAAACCTTTTTAAACACCGAGAAACACGAAAAAAAAGATATTTTCCTCTCTGTTTCTCTGCGTCTCTGCGGTGAGTAGTTATGTAAAATTCCATTCCCAATCACGAATTTCGGGCATATCCTGACCGTACTTGACGATATACTCTTTATGCTGAATGAGTTTATCTCGAACAAACTGTTTGGTATAAGCGGCGATATAGCCCAGTTTAGGCACACGGTCAATAACATCAGCCACTAAATGAAAACGGTCAAGGTCATTACGCACCGCCATATCAAAGGGAGTGGTTGTTGTTCCTTCCTCTTTATATCCCCGCACATGGAGATTTTTGTGATTTGTTCGTCGGTAGGATAAGCGATGTATCAACCAGGGATAGCCGTGATAAGCAAAGATAATTGGTTTATCCGTGGTGAAGAGTATATCAAAATCTTTATTTGATAAACCATGAGGGTGTTCCTCTTTGGGTTGAAGTGTCATCAGGTCAACGACATTGATGAGGCGGATTTTCAATTCAGGCACCTGTTGTCGCAACAAATTGACTGCGGCAAGAGTTTCCAATGTTGGAACATCACCAGCACAAGCCATGACGACATCTGGCTCCTCGCCTTTATCGTTACTAGCCCATTCCCAGATACCAACGCCAGCGGTGCAGTGTTTAATTGCCGCATCCATATTCAACCATTGTGGTTGTGGATGTTTGCCCGCAATAATCACATTGATAAAATTACGGCTACGCAAACATTTATCTGCTACAAAAAGAAGTGTATTTGCATCCGGTGGCAGATAGACCCGAATAATATCCGCCTTTTTATTTACCACATGGTCGATAAAGCCGGGGTCTTGATGGCTGAAGCCGTTATGGTCCTGGCGCCAGACATGGGAGGTAAGCAGGTAGTTAAGTGAGGCAATTGGTCTTCGCCAGGCAACCTCTTTGCTGGCGACTTTAAGCCATTTGGCATGCTGGTTAAACATCGAATCAACAATATGGATGAATGCCTCATAACAGGAAAAAAAGCCGTGTCGGCCGGTGAGAAGATAACCTTCCAGCCAGCCCTGACAGGTATGTTCACTCAGTATTTCCATCACCCGTCCATCGGGTGAGAGATGGTCATCCTCAGGAATAGTTTTTTCTAACCAGGTGCGGTCAGTTACCTCAAATAGGGCATCAAGCCGATTGGAGGCAGTTTCATCTGGTCCGAAAACTCTGAAATTTCGGCTCTCCATATTTAGTTTCATCACATCCCGAAGAAATCGTCCCAGCACACGGGTATCCTCTGCTACGACCTTACCTGGTGCAAGCACTTCAACCGCATAATCACGGAAATCAGGCATTTTCAGGTCTTTTAGCAGGATACCGCCGTTAGTATGTGGATTTGCTCCCATTCGTTGTTCGCCCGCAGGAGGAAGTTTAGCCAGTTCTGGAATGAGCCGACCGTTTTTATCAAAGAGTTCCTCCGGTTTATAACTTCTCATCCATTCTTCAAGCAATTTTATATGTCCAGGATTTTTCTCCATATCCGCAAAAGGCACCTGGTGAGAACGCCAGAAATCTTCTGTTTTTAACCCGTCAACCTCTTTTGGTCCTGTCCAGCCTTTGGGTGTGCGCAGGATAATCATTGGCCACTGCGGACGATTAGCCTTACCTGTAGAGCGGACATCATTCTGAGTAGTTTTGATTTCATTAATGACCGTATCAAGGGTTTCTGCCATCAACTGGTGCATTGCCTCAGGTTCAGCCCCTTCAACAAAATAAGGTTTGTAGCCGTAGCCGATAAACAGGTCTTTGAGTTCTTCATGGCTTATTCTTGAAAGCACGGTAGGATTGGCAATTTTGTAGCCGTTCAAGTGAAGAATGGGCAAAACCGCCCCATCGGTGATAGGATTAAGAAACTTATTTGAATGCCAGGCAGTAGCCAGTGGGCCTGTTTCTGCCTCACCATCACCTACGATACAAGCGACAATTAAATCTGGATTATCAAAAGCCGCACCATAGGCATGTGAAACAGCATAGCCCAGTTCTCCGCCTTCGTGGATAGAACCTGGTGTTTCAGAACCAGTATGACTGGAGATACCACCCGGAAATGAAAATTGCTTAAATAGCCTCTTCATCCCCTCTACATCCTGAGAAATATGTGGATATACCTCGCTGTAAGTTCCTTCAAGATAGACATTAGCCACTAAAGATGGGCCTCCGTGTCCGGGACCAGTGACAAAAATCATATTAAGATTGTGCGTCTTAATCACCCGATTAAGATGGACATAGATAAAATTCAGCCCTGGGGTAGTTCCCCAATGTCCAAGTATCCGCGGTTTAATATGTTCCAGTCTAAGTGGCTCTCGCAATAGTGGATTGTCACAGAGATAAATTTGTCCAACCGCAAGATAATTTACCGCCCGCCAGTAAGCATCTATTTCCTTTAGTTCTTCATTAGAAACTATTAGAGACATTTTAGATTACCTCCTTTTTTCAAAAGAAATCTCTTGAAATCTGACACTTCTATCAATAAATGGTTTAATCTCTCTATATATGATGAATCTACCCTTTTACAAGCCGCCCAGGTTTGGTTTAAACATACTTATTGCTTATTTTTTAGCATTCCCTTCAACGATTTTTATTTCGTCTTCGGTTAAGCCGTAAAGTTGGTAAACCATCTGGTCAATCTGGTTTTCGTATTCTTTGACTTGTGCCTGCTTTTCTGAATTTTGCAAATGATCATCATCGCCGGTAATTGCAAAAATTTTATCTACCATTACCTTTTTATAAGTTTCTTGTCTTTAATAATAATTTTTTCTACAGCTTTTTGAAGAAGCTTTTTATCTGGTAAAGACAAGCGATATTTTGAAGCAAAAAGTTTATTTGAAATTCCACCCAAAGCATATTCAACTAATACATGGTCTTTTTGAGCACCTAAAATAATACCTACAGGTTCATTGTCATCCTCTGTCATTTCTTCTTTCTTAAAATAATTCAAATATAAATTCATTTGTCCAATATCTTGATGATTTATTGCTCCGAGTTTAAGGTCAATTAAAACAAAACATTTTAAAATTCGCTGATAAAAAACCAAATCAATATAAAAATGTTTATTATTCAAACTGATACGATACTGTCGTGCAACAAAAGAAAATCCTTTACCTAATTCCAATAGAAAACTTTGCATATTATCTATAATTCTTTGTTCCAATTCTTTTTCTGAATACCGATAATCTTCAGGAATACCCAAAAACTCCAAAACATAAGGGTCTTTTACCATATCTTCAGGTTTCGCAATCTGCTGTGCTTTAGATGCAAGTTTAAGCACACCTTTTTTATCTTTACTTAACGCTAATCGTTCAAAGAGCATGGAATCTATCTGTCGTTCTAATTCGCGGGTACTCCAATGATTTGTAATACATTCTTTTTCATAAAAAGACCGAGATAGTTCATCTTCTATTGAAAGAAGAAGCACAATATGTGTCCAGGACAAAATGGCAGGCACTGCCTGCCATTTTTGATATGCAAGGTAAAAGTTACGCATATTCAACACATTTCTTCTTGAAAAACCTTTGCCATAGCGAGTTTTTAAATCTTTAGATAATCTGTCCAGAAGATGAGAACCATAAACTGGTTTTTCACGATTCTCTTGCTCATAAACAACAATATGATGTCCAATCTCCCAATAAGTTTTAGTCAATATAGTGTTTATTTGTTGATATGCTTTTTGTCGTGCTTCGTTTAGAAGACTACCTATTGAATCTAAAAGATTTTGATAAGGTTTTGTTATGTTTTTCATAATTTTATTTCTCCCCCTCTACTATTTTTATTTCGTCTTCAGTTAAACCGTAAAGTTTGTAGACCATCTGGTCAATCTGGTGTTCGTATTCCTTAACTTTTGCCTGCTTGGTAGAATTGGTTAAATAATCGTCATCCTTCGTGATGGCAAGGATTTTATCTACCAGGGGAAAATGGTTGCTGACCTAAAGCTTCTCTCTGGTTGACAAAAAATACTTGACAAACATAATTAATATATGCTATACTAACTATAGACTCGGGTAGTAATTGGAGATGTCAGGCAGGGACTGACTATCGTTTGACAATTACCACACCTGAGTCTTTTTATTTTGGTTTCCAGTACCAAATATTAAATTTAGGATAATACTCTTCCACAGATCTTTTTGAATATTTATTCCATGTTTCTGGTAAAAGATTTTTTACTTTCAACTTTGAAATAAGATGTTCTCTAATCTGATTTTTAAACTTGTTTTGAGTCGGTTTCAGATTATTTAAAATACATCCCATCAAAATATCTCCAATTTGATTTACCTGATATTGCTCTAAATGTGAAGGGATGTCGATAACATCCTTTAATGTTGGGATGTGTGAATTGAGTGAATGTTTTCCATAAGGTAGACAAAACTCCTGTTTCATTATTTCGATAAACTCATCTCCATTACATCTTGTCAAACTATCCACAAGGAGGACAGCATTAAAGATATTTTCTGTATTATGACTCATCAACAACTCGGCAAATTTCTTATAAAGCCTTGCTCTTTTTAGTCTTTCATCCTCCCATCTTTTGCCAAAGCGATTTAGGTCAATCAATCTTTGTTCTACTACCACACACCGGAACCAACTGGTAGTCTCAAAGAAAATATCCACCGCAGATTTGGCAATTTGAAGTTTTTTGTTATCAGTAACATAATTATATTTAATCTCCCTTAACATTCCATTTTGAGAGAAATAACTATATTTTTTCTTTACCTCTGATAATTTTCGGTGAAGGAATTTAGGGTGGGGATTAAAAAGTGCTCCCAGTAACAAATATTGATGGTCATTATCATAAGATTCGTCAAAGTATATTAACACGATGTTACCCCTTCGTTCTTTGGAATTACTGGTGAGTATTATACACCCCACACTATCTTTCAACCATTTTTATCTCGTCTTCAGTTAAACCGTATAGTTCATAAACCCTCTGGTCAATCTGGCGTTCGTATTCTTTGACTTTCGCTTGCTTGCTCGGATTATCTAAATAATCGTCATCCTTTCTTATTGAAAGAATTTTATCTACAAGAGAAATAAAGGGTTGTTGGTCGGATTTGGATATTATTTTTATTGGCAATTTTTTTAAATCATCAGGGTAAAAACCAATTTGACTCCTCCTAATTGAATCTAAGAACTTATAAGCAAACTGTGAATTAAGAATTGCCAGAAGATATTTTAAATTAAAACGCCTTGAATTTTCTTCTAATTGATTTCTGAATGGATAAATATTCTTAATTTTAAAGTCTTTCTTAATGCTTCCATCAATGCTTCTGTTTTGAACATCTTTAAGGTCCTTCCATAAAACAGAGACAAAACAACTGTCATTACACAACAAACCAGAGTTATCAAGTATGGCAGGTGTCATTCTGCCCTTTATTATTTTTTCAGGTAAATATAATTCTGGAAAGGTTGGTCTAACTAATTTTTTAGGACTCCTTTTAGTTTCCCATTCCAGATATTTTATTTTTTCTATCACATATTTATTAATCCATTTACCTTCAATATAAGGTTTTGGATGTATTTTATCTTGAACATCAGAAATTAAATCTTCTTTGGTAAATTCACCTTTCCAAAAACGCTCGTCGTTGCTAGGTCTTAATCCATAACTCACATAACAAATTTCACCCCAAGTTAAAGCATTTGATAAATTCCCAAAAGAATTATTTTCAATATCCATCTTAAAAGTATTCTCATCCATTTCTGATTGCTTCTTTGAAGGGAGCAAAACAAAATTATTCCATTCATTAATATGTTTAATTCGTAATGGAATATGATTTTCATCTTTTGCTTTTTTATATTCAATAATAATATTCCTAACCGCCACTTCAAATATTTTTAATTCTGAACAAAAATTTATCCTATTTATTAGGGCATTTTCTAAAAAGTATCTATGTGATTTTATTGCATATTTTGAAGTCATATAGGCATCAGGAATAATAAATTCAAGGATGCCATAAGATGTAAGAATTTTATAACCTCTTTCAATAAATGCTACATATAAATCCCACTTCTCCCATAAAGTTTCATAGGCATTGTATTTTTTTACTGCATCTCTTTGCTTTTTGATTTCTGGATTATCAGCTCTAACATACGGCGGATTTGCTATAACAATATCAAATCCCCCTGTTACTCCGAACATCCATTCCGGGTCAAAGAAATCTGCAGAAGCGTTCTGGTCATATAAATCAAATTTTGCAATCTTCTCTGCCGTGGATGTATCCCACCCGCTGTATTTTAATAAATCAGCAATCTCCTTACGAATTTGCGCATCTTTCTTTTGATAGTCAAGTTTCTCTTTTCTTGTTTTTGCTTCAAAGTATTTATGCCTGATTTGTTTTAGCTCTTCCTCCTTCTTTTCAATGTCAGGATTTTTAAATGACATTTGTTGAGGTTTATCAAGTCCAAGCAATGTATTTGCTGATACAAATCTTGTTTCAAGGTTTGGTAGTGCTCTTATGCCGAAATTTTCCTTATTTCTATCAACCTTTTGGTCTAAAACAAGAGAAATAAAAAACCGCAGTTTTGAGATTTGAATGGCTATGGGCTGGATGTCAACTCCGTAAATACAATTTTCTATGAGATACAATTTACGGGCATAATCAGGATAGTTTATACTTTCGTCAAATGTTTCGTTTATCTCTTTAAGACGCTCTTCCCTTTGGTTTTTATCACCCTGTTTAAATACCTCTTCAGATTCTTTGAGTGCCTTTTGGTATTGCAATTCCTTCCACTGTTCGTTATCAGGGTCTAACTTCTGAAGAGCAGAAACAAGTTTGTGCAGGATACCCATTGGAAAAGCCCCTGAACCACAGGCAGGGTCAAGAATCTTAACCTCATCAATTGCTGATATTATCTTTTGTTTCTCTTCTTTTGAAAACACCGGGTTCTCTTCTGAATAGGAAAGAAGTGTTTTAATTTTTTCTTCTGCCTGCGCCGAGGCTTTGGCAGACAGGTCATCAGTTTCATGAAGTTTTTCTTTGAGGTATTCAAACAGACTTGCTTCCACCATATAGTCAACTATCTCTCTGGGTGTGTAGTAACTCCCTGTTGCTTTTCTTGCTGTGGTTGCTGTTTCCGGGTTATATGAAGCAAGCAGGTTTTCAAATACATTGCCGAGCAATTCTGGGTCCAATGCTATTTCCTGGTCTATAGGTGTGTTTTCATCAATGGTAAAATTGTAATTATTCAAAATCTCAATCAGTCCTCTGACAGGTTTATTACCGAGACCATATTGGGACAGGTCAACTCTTTCCTCTTCCTGTTGAAAAAATAAATAGTCCGGGATGATTGAGTGCTTTGCTGGGTTTCTTGAAAACCCATCCACATAAATCACCTTTCCTGTTTCATCTTCTTTATCAAGGC
>JBFLYA010000086.1:12082-15407 GCA_040757115.1 bacterium
GACAGGTCAACTCTTTCCTCTTCCTGTTGAAAAAATAAATAGTCCGGGATGATTGAGTGCTTTGCTGGGTTTCTTGAAAACCCATCCACATAAATCACCTTTCCTGTTTCATCTTCTTTATCAAGGCAATCAAATAAACCACCGTTTAAGAAAGGAATGTCCTTAAGGAGTTTCAAAACCTCGTCTTTACTTATCAAGAACTTACCACCATAACGATATAGGTTTTTGACGCCATATTCTTTTTTATTTACTTCAACGCCACCCTCCTGCACAAACTTCCTTTCATCCATCTTTTGATTCAATGTGCCAAAGAAGAGGTTTTGCAGGATAGCATTGTAAAAATTAGACGCTTTATTGCTGTTCATAAAGTCCTTTAGAATTCCTGCAAGTTTCTCTCTTGAGAACAAATCAGGCAGAATTAAGCCCTTTTCCATCAAAAACCAGATGAAGATAATTCTTGTGATTAAACGAATAAGATTTGTTGCATTGCGTATCTCTTTATCCCTGTCAGGGTCAGTGCTGTGTTTATAATCATCGGGAAACTTAATTTTGTCCATCGCCCAGAAATACCAGGTTTGAATCTCACTATAAAACTGCTTTCTAACAGGGTCAACAGAGAATGCTTCTTTGATATTTGCTAATGTAGAAAGATTCCCCTCACCGATTTGTTTAAGGAAGGTTTTGTTAGTAATTTCTCTACTTACAAAATAGGTAAATCTTTTGAAATTACTCCAGTCTCGGCGTGTTCCCAGATAATTAGTGTAAATTAAACTGAAACGGAAATTGCCCTGAGGGGTATAAAAAATAAATATTCCTGCATCTGCTTGTTGTTCTTTTAATATTTTTTTACCAAGGTTATATTGTGCTTTTTTGCCCGAGCGTTCTGTAAGTTCTTTTTTGACCAGAAATGAACAGACAATAAGTTCTCCGTCATCAAGTTTGCCTTCGGCTAAAATCTTTCCTTCTGTCCAATTGTTTTCGGCATCGTCATAACCAAGTGGTTCATCAGGATACCTCATCTTATCGTTTTTTGCCCGGAAAAATCTTTCAAACCTATCAGGAGAAAATTCGCTAATTATATTATCTAAAATTTCTTTGCTCATTTTGACCTCTTAATAACTTTCCAATAGCCACCTTTATCGGGACCGATTCTCTTTAATATCCCTTTTTTCTTTAAGCTAAATAAATGATGCCTGATGCTACCCTCTGTTAAACTCAGTTTTTGCATCAATTCACGCATTGAAATGTTTGGATTCTCTAATACCATATTAATTATTTTCTGGATGTTTTCTGGATGTTTTCTGGGTAGTTTTTTCCTCAGACCTGCGGGTGGTTTCAGAGGATTGGGCAAGCTTTAAATAGTTATAACTCTGTCTGAAAGTTACATAAAAGTAATTCTCACTAAATTCAACATCAGGAAAAGGCGAATTTTCCTTTTTACAGATTTCTCGAATTCTATCAAAACCTGTTCCCATTTTCTCACCAAAGTGAATCTTGGAAAATAAATCAGCAATAATATGATTTCTTCTAAATACAGTTTTACCGAGAACAAAATTAGACGGTTTCTGCCAGTAATTTTCAATTTTGATTCTGTCTGGTAAAAACTTCAAAATATTATTATGCCTATGCTCAAAATAGTATTTATGCATCACCGAATTTATAACTGCTTCTCTGATAGCATCAAATGGATATTCATATATGTTTTCTCTCTGAGGCATACCAGTAAACCTATAAGCTACTTTTGCATACAGCCGAATAAAATCCATAACCTTATTGACTATCTCGAACAAACTTCCCATAATTTCCTTCCTGTCTATCACATCAGTACCTTCGTTATTTTTAAAAAGAGCAACAGTAAAAACTGACCAGGGAATAAACTTCTGTGGTTCTCTGGCAAAGAAAAGAACTCCTGCATTATTAAAATATAATCTTCCTTCCTGTTTCTCGGTAACCTCTAAACTCAAAAGCACTGTTTCTGTTTTTGTTGATTTAGATAGACCTGCAAGTTCTAGAAAACTGTTCAGTTTTTCTCGGGAAAAATCTTTTGGGTATTTAAATTTTGGAACAGTTAATTCTTCAAAGTGGATTTTACCTTCTGATTTAAAGATTTCAATTATTTCATTTCTCATCATTTTCTGGGAGTTTGGTCCTATCCTTTTAAAAAATCCAGAAGAACATTCGTAGGGTTTATCAGTTCCTTCGCGGACATTGATGAGCAATATATTCCCGAGTTCTTCTAATAGGATGAATGGCTTTGGCCTACAATTATTTGCTATATCCTGGATTTGTGATTTTAACTTGTTTGAGATTGTAATTCCTTTTGGTTGTCCATTATCACTTATTCCAAGAAAAATCTTTCCACCGGAAGCATTTGCAAAGGCGACAATTTCTTTGTCCAATCCATTGATATTCTCTTTGAATTCTATTTTGTAACCTTCGCCTTCTTTTAAAATTAGATTTAATTCTTCTTTTTTCATATTATTTTTGATTCTCAATGGCAACAATTATTTCTTTGGTTAAATCTTTCTGCCTTGATTTTTCCTTTTCTAAATAATTTTCACCAAGTTCCTCTTTCAAGGCATTAATTTCTTTGATTGACCTTTCAACCTTTTTCTCATCCCCACTTTCCAGATTGGCTATACGACGCAAAGTATAATCAGGTAATGTTCCGTAATCCAGAATATCTTCAAGCAGAGTTTTAAGAAAGTCTTTGTGTTCAAATATTCTTTCATCCTGAATCCTGTTAAGGAATGTCTTTAGATTGTTTATTGCCTGTTGTTCGAGACTTTTTTCAGATGCAGGAACTGGACGCACCTCTCTAAAAGATTAAATTTCTCGCAAAGGCGCAAAGAACGCAAAGTACTCAGAAATTCCAAATTCCAAACACCAAATTCTATTCGTTCAGAGTTCATTGTTTAAGACTCCTGGTTTATTCGTTCAACGAATAACGATAAATGGATTGATGTGGAAGTTTGAATTTTAGTCATTGGGATTTATTTGTCCTTTGGAATTTGTGATTTGAAATTTCTTTGAGTCCTTTGCGCCTTTGCGAGAGGAATATCTTTTACCACCGATGACTGACCCATTACCTGTTTTACTGTTGGTTATAAAGTTTTTCATAAGATTACTCAACCTTACTTTTACCTTCCTGGAAGGAGTATCCTTTATTTCTATAACTCTTTCAATGCGAAGTTGTTAAGTAGAAAATAGGTGTGATTTGTAATGTCAACTGGCGGAGAGAGAGGGATTCGAACCCTCGGACGAGTTTCCCCGTCATACGCTTTCCAGGCGTACCTGTTCAGCCACTCCAGCATCTCTCCCAGGA
>JBFLYA010000087.1 GCA_040757115.1 bacterium
TCCCAAAGTCGATACAGATTAACTCACTTGCCGCAAATCCATCACCTCTAACGGTTACTGCTGTTCCAATAGTGCCTTGCTGTGGACTGACAGCGGTTATCCTGCCAAGCATCCTGAACCAGCTGTATGCCGCACAGTCTTTGCCTTTAGCACTGACGGTTATTGTGCCACCTCCTGGCTGGGTATCTGCGGTAAATACAGCAGTGAACCGACCCAGTCCATCACTTAAGGTTACCGCTATCGTCGGGTTAGTCCCAAAGTCGATACAGATTAACTCACTTGCCGCAAAACCATCACCTCTAACGGTTACTGCTGTTCCAATAGTGCCTTGCTGTGGACTGACAGCGGTTATCCTGCCAAGCATCCTGAACCAGCTGTAGGCAACACAATCTCTCCCTTTCGCACTGACGGTTATTGTGCCACATCCTGGCTGGGTATCTGCGGTAAATACAGCAGTGAACCGACCCAGTCCATCACTTAAGATTACCGCTATCGTCGGGTTAGTCCCAAAGTCGATACAGATTAACTCACTTGCGGCAAATCCATCACCTCTAACGGTTACTGCTGTTCCAATAGTGCCTTGCTGTGGACTGACAGCGGTTATCCTGCCCAGCATCCTGAACCAGCTGTAGGCAACGCAATCCTTTCCTTTCGCACTCACGGTTATTGTCCCGCATCCTGGCTGTGTATCTGCGGTAAATACGGCGATGAATCTGCCAAGATAATCACTTATGGTCGTTGTTATTGTTGGATTGGTCCCAAAGTCGATACAGATTAACTCACTTGCCGCAAATCCATCTCCTCTAACGGTTACTGCTGTTCCAATAGTGCCTTGCTGTGGACTGACAGCGGTTATCCTGCCCAGCATCCTGAACCAGCTGTAGGCCACACAATCTTTTCCTTTCGCACTCACGGTTATTGTCCCGCATCCTGGCTGTGTATCTGCAGTAAATACGGCGATGAATCTGCCAAGATAATCACTTATGGTCGTTGTTATTGTTGGATTGGTCCCAAAGTCGATACAGATTAACTCACTTGCCGCAAATCCATCACCTCTAACGGTTACTGCTGTTCCAATAGTGCCTTGCTGTGGACTGACAGTGGTTATCCTGCCCAGCATCCTGAACCAGCTGTATGCAACGCAATCCTTCCCTTTCGCACTCACGGTTATTGTCCCGCATCCTGGCTGTGTATCTGCGGTAAATACGGTGATGAATCTGCCAAGATAATCACTTATGGTCGTTGTTATTGTTGGATTGGTCCCAAAGTCGATACAGATTAACTCACTTGCCGCAAATCCATCACCTCTAACGGTTACTGCTGTTCCAATAGTGCCTTGCTGTGGACTGACAGCGGTTATCCTGCCCAGCATCCTGAACCAGCTGTAGGCAACACAATCTCTCCCTTTCGCACTCACGGTTATTGTGCCACAACCTGGCTGGGTATCGGCAGTAAAGGTTGTGGTAAATGTACCTTGAGCTGTAGATAATACCGTGGCAATTGTTGGATTCATCCCAAAACCTATGGTTACTTTTTCTGATGCCGCAAAACCATTGCCTACCACCGTAACCTTAGTTCCAATTAGACCACTTACAGGAGTAACTAAGACAATATTCCCGCGAATAATGAAGGTATCAAGAGCATTTTGACCAGAGGTTAATCCTCTTGTAACTATTGTAGTTGTCCCATAGCCTTGTGTATCAACCTTAAAGCTGGAGCTAAATGCACCTGAATTATCGGCTGTCGTTGTAGCAATAGTCAAACTCTTACCAAAATCTATCCCAATTCCTTCATTCAAGTCAAACCCTGCACCTGCTATTTTAACAATACTGCCTACCGTCCCCATTGCAGGTGAGACTAAGGTTATTCCTGGCTTGAGTGTAATCACAAAGTAAGAATAACATACCTCATTACTGTCTATCCCTCTAACTAAAATAGTAGTCGTCCCTGCTGATTGTACATCAACAGTAAATATAGTAGAAAAACTGCCCACACCACTTGAAACACAGTCAGCAATAGTCTTCGTCGTACCAAAATCTACTACTATATCTTCTATTGCTGAATAACCATTGCCTGAAATTGTAACATTAGTCCCCCTTAGACCACTGGTAGGTGAAACCAAAACAATATTCCCTCGAATGAAGAAGGAAGCACAAGCACTAAAAACAGACCCTGTAGCACTAATGGTATAAATACCAAAAGGCTGGGTCTGGACTGTAAAATTACACCCAAAGCTTCCAAAGGCATCAGTAGTAGCCATAGCAATACTCATAATTGTGCCAAAATCGATACGGATTAATTCTGTCTGAAGATACCCTTCACCTTTTATTGTAACTTTAGTTCCAACAGTACCAGAGTGAGGTGAAACTAAAGTTATATTAGCAGTCACTGCTACTTGTTCAGCAGACCACTGACTTGCAGCAAGCCCGGTATCAATTGCCTGTACAGCCCAGTAATAAGTCCCGGGTGGCAGATTTAAAGTAAGTGACTTTTGTTTGAGCAAATAATTACCAAACAGTGGTGAACCATATTTACCTGCGACTACATCTTCTTTACCAGGTGCAGTGCCTACTCGAATATTATAATACAACCCTTTTTCAGTAGTCTCTTTATCACTACCTGCATTCCAACTGAATGTAAGCTTGCCATTTGAATAACTTGAACTGAATTGAGTAGGTGGAGACGGTAAATTATTAGATTTAACTCCATAGTTTTTATATAGATTAGAAACTGCATAAAGACCTGTTGACAAAGTAATATCTTTATTACCTTCTGTACGCAATAAATCCAATAAATCCATTATTTCTTTAGGAGAAATGATAAGTCCTGTTAATACAAGGTCAAGATTTCCATCACAATCTATATCTCCCCAGGCAATAGAACTTGTCATTACCCCTATTAAATTTTGAAAGGTATCCTCTATTAACTTCCCAGATGCATTCTTGTAGATTTTTGAAATATGTTCCTTTGACTGAGTAAGTCCTGTTACTGCCAAATCTAAATCACCATCATTATCGTAATCACCCCAGGCAATGGAACTTGCACCTACACCTGGTAATTTTTGGTTTATATCTTCTATTAATTTTCCAGATTCATTTTTATAGATTTTAGAAATATGTTCTGTCAAGATAGTTCTTCCTGTCAATACTAAGTCTAAATCACCATCATTATCATAATCACCCCAGGCAATAAAACTACCTTGTACTCCTATTAAATCTTGAGAGGTATCCTCTATTAACTTCCCTGATTCATTCTTATATATTTTAGAAATATTGTTAAACCAGTTGTACCCAGTTAAAGCCAAATCTAAATCACCATCATTATCATAATCACCCCAGGCAATAGAACTGTTTATTACCTCTATTAAATGTTGAGAGGTATCCTCTATTAACCTCCCAGATTCATTCTTATATATTTTAGAAATAATCCCATTTGAATAATTCCATCCTGTTAATGCCAGATCCAGGTCACCATCATTATCATAGTCTCCCCACGCAATAGAACTGTTTGTTACCCCTATTAAATGTTGAGAGGTATCCTCTATTAACCTCCCAGATTCATTCTTATATATTTTAGAAATAATCCCATTTGAATAATTCCATCCTGTTAATGCCAGATCCAGGTCACCATCATTATCATAGTCTCCCCACGCAATAGAACTATCTTCTACTCCTATTAAATCTTGAGAAGGATCTTCTATTAACTTCCCAGATTCATTCTTATAGATTTTTGAAATACCTTCTCCTGATTCAAGACATCCTGTTAAAGCTAAATCTAAATCGCCATCATTATCATAATCTCCCCAAGCAACAGAACCAACATAGACATCTACTAAGTCCATTTTAGCATCAATCAGAAGATTCTCAACTATATGTATCTTAAAATTCTTTATTTCCTCTGCATTACCTGCATTATCCACTGCTTGATAGTAAATTGTATGTTCACCCGGCCTCAGACTAAAAGGCTCAATATAGATAATATCAGGTTCTGGGTTATCTATCCCATATTTTATCTTCGCTACTCCTGAAATTACCTCACCAGTTGTCCCCATCGGGTCTATAGCAGTCAAGGAAAAGGTAGAACTGGATAATGTATATGAACCATTATATACTATTCCATTTAGTTCAATGGTTGTTACAGGTGGAGTAGTATCTTTTTTCACTAAGGCGGCATAATCTGAGGTATGCTCTATTTTTGCCTCAATAGTCTTATTTTGCCTATCCACTATCCCACCAATATATTCTGGTACCCCATGGTCGCTGAGATAGAATATCCCTAATTGCTCAACCTTAATATTCTGCTCTTCATTTACTCCATAATTTTGACTAACAATCTCGCCTGTCTCTATCTTTACTCCTTCTATTTCTGGGTCAGCATCCATTTGAACGCCGATTATGCCATCATAAGTCTGGTCGGTCTCGATGAGTTCATTATTATTAAAATCCAGATAAGATAATCTAAGTGTTGCCGCAGGTGAAAATTTCAGGCCTTTTGGTGCAACATTATAGATTTTATCTAAATAATCAAAGAATGGTTCTAATTCTGGTGTTGAGGTAGCGGGTGTAATCTGGATTGTCGAAGTAGCCCAGTTAATCTCCTGTAAAATCTGTGGCGGAATGACTAATTCGATTGACTTGATGGATGTATCTGAACCAATATCCCCAATTACTGTGCCGCCTATTTCTGCCAAAATAGGCCGTTGATAGCTAACCTCTTTTACTGATTTTGTGGCATTGCCAGCAATGTCTAAAGAAGTCAATTCGACTATGTATTTACCCGCATTTAGATTAAGTGGTGATTGGTAGGTAATTTTATCAACCATTTTCGTCCAATTACGCTTTTCTATATCTGCCGACCCATCTCCCCATGTCCCAAACTCTTGTTGAGGTGGTAATGGATTTAATCCAGCAGTCCCTATCAAATTCTCCTGGCTATCATAGACACAGAGTAAATAGCCTTTAATATATCCATCTAATGTCATATCAAGGTCAAAGATGGGGTTATCCGGTGGGGTGTCTATTTCACAAACCCCCTTTATCTTTACAGGTAGAGTATCAGTAGCTAATGTTACCTGGCTATGGGTGGCATATTCTAATTTATTATTGTAATTAACATAATCGTAATCTCCGGTTGGAAACAAGCCGGCACTGGCAATAGATGCCTCCCGCCTACCCGAGCCATCTCCTTTGCCTGGCGGTATATCCCTGCCATCCCAGATATAAGCATTGGAATTACAGGTATTCGTCGCCATCTCTATAAATTCCATACATTTTATTGGAAATACCCAGGCGAAGCGTGTAAGATTACCACTGACTATATCCTGACTCCCATAGATAGGAACCGTAGGAAAGATAACCTTCTTCTCTATTTGAATAATGGGGTTTGAGTTAGTTACCGGAATTGGTGGTGTGCTCCGATATGTTGGAGAACCATAATCTATTATCGGTGGGAGTGGAGGTGTAGTAATCTGGATAAATCTATTCTCTTTTATCCCATCCCAGAAGACTACATTACCATCAACATCCTTTAGTTTAATCTTTAAGGTATATCTGCCGGATAACACCATAAACCCATAAATATTCCTTCCATCCCAGCCATATTGATAGGTAATTTCATGGTTATTACCCGAAGTAGTTGGTGACCCTAATATTTGTGTCAACTTCCCCTCATCATTAACTACTATTGCCTCAAGCTCTGTGGCTACCTCCGAGAGAAAGGAAAAATTAAGCATTGGGTTAGTCTGAAAATCAAATTCTAAAGGAAGGGTTAAGGAATCTATCTTTGGTAGCCCTTTCTTAAGTATCTGGCTATAGGCAAGTTTTGATTCTTTACTTGCCTCATCTACCCCTTTTAGACTAAGGTAGTAGGCAGTATAAGTCCCTGAGTCTGGCAACTCAATATTATCCTTATCTTTGCCAGACCAGATAACCTCATTTTCACCTAAATGGACCTCCTCTGTCCAATCCCATACAGGACCGTAGGGTGGGGTATCTTGAAAGAAACTCTCGATATCAGGATACTCAAGAGGATTCACCTGGTATATATTTATCGTCACCATCCCTGCCTCTGAAATATTGTAGCCAATGACATTAGTCTTGATATTTTCTGCAAGAGTAATCTCAGGTCCTGTTGTATCCACACGCACTGCCCTGATTTGTCTATTCTGATGCTCTAATTTATCGGTGACGGTTAATTCTAAGGTATAGATACCGCCATCGACTAAATTTGAGGTATTCCAGTTGGTCAAAGTGCCATTTATGACTGAAGTATCTTTTGTAATAATCTCATACCAGGTAGGGTTAGGATTATGTTCATTCAGTATCCCCTGGCAATATTTGAGTTTAAACTCCTTAAAATTCTTATCCCAGGCAGTGCCGCAGATATCCACTTCCGGTAGGGCTATGGCTTGTGAGAAACCTGGCTGGGTAATTATGGCGGTCGGATTGGTATTGTCTATCTCGATTATCTTAGTCATCACTGAGCTATGATTAACCAGGTCAGTGGCAGTCAATCTTAAGGTATATGTGCCATCGGGTAGTGGTAAGGTATTCCAGGTAGCTAAAGTGCCCATATCTTTTTGCGCCAGGGTAGAACTGACAATCAGCTTCCAATCTAACGCCGGATTTATCCCTTGAGCATATTCGAGGGTATAAGTACCAAAATGCTTATCCCATGTTCTACCAGAAATAGTGATAGTGCCTGTAAGGAGTTGGTAGCCGGCATCATTATAGACAGTCCCGGCAAAGATATCACTCGTTAGCGAACCTATCTCGACTACTGGTGGTTCTGTATCTATCTCTACATTAACATTGACCGGTTTTGGTTCTGAAATATTACCATAACTATCATCTATCTTTAGCTCCACAATCTTATACTCCCCATCTTTTAGACCTGGTAGAATAAGGTAATTAAACCGATATGTTTCAAAGTTACCTACATCGGCTCTTTTAGTTCCTTGGCCAATATAGATAGGCAGGATTGTTTGAGCTGGAGTGTTGAGATTAGAAGTCCCGGTTAATTTATTACTGCCATCAAGCAAATCCACATCAAAATAGATATAATCCCCATCCCCTAAAATAGGATTTGGGGTAGAAGAAGATATTCCTATCTTATTCACCAACGGGGCTAAGGTATCCTTACCCATAACCTTAATCTTTAATACTCCAGTTTCAGTCCATGTCCCAAAGTCATAAGGTGTCCCATTTACATCTGTAACCCTATCTGTAATGGCAATATTAAATGGAATTTCAGTATTAGGTGGGCAATCAGATGAAATTAAGGTAAGGGCATCCTTCTTAGAATATCCCTGTTTATAAATACCCGTTAAATCTGTAAAATCAGTCGCTGTATCATCTATTATTCTCTTCACATAAAAGCTATCACTACTCAATTTTCCCTTAAGCTTATGCGAATAATTTGGACAATCCTCATAAATCTGCCTGATATTGGTATAGCCAATCTGAAGTAAATATACCTCAGTAGAAACAAGTTCACCTGCATCTACATTACCATTATTATTTTTATAGAAATCATCTTCTGTTGTAACACCTTTATCAAATTTAAGTCTTAAATCCATACCTACCTTATCAACTATAAGTGAATCTTCATAATTTATACCATACTCATCGATAATATCTAATTTAAAATTTAATATTTGATTAAAAGGGCAATCTTCATCTACTTTAATTATATATCCTGGACTATTTTCTCCTTCACCACCGTATGGCTCCATCTTTGAGAATGAAGTTTGATTATTTACAATTCCAGTATATTTTTCTGTCATAGCATCTTTAGTAGTAATAGTTGCTATTGTTTCCCCGAGGTGTAATAACATACTACCGTAATTCTTGAGGATAGTTTGTAGTACTGGTGTTTCACCTGCATCTACATCTCCATCTCCATTACCCCAAAATTCCCAGCTTCTTAATGATTGTGGTGCTTTATCAGGTAACTCTTTAACTTTAAACTCGATAGATTTATCTGGAATGGGGTCTTGGGGATAATGACTTTTATAGCGTACCTTAGCCGTATGAACATATAAATTGAATCTATATGAGGTATCAACAGAAGGATTGGTAATAATCACTACCATCCTCCCATAGTCAATTCCTAATCCTTTTATAATTATCTCTCCTTTTTCCTTTGCCTCATTTTTAAATAAAATTTGACTCTCAATGAATTCATATATCGTTCGTTTTATAACACTTCCCTTTATATTTAATCCTTCCAGTTTAATTTTAATCATCTGAGCATAGTTATCTGAAACAGGGATTTTTGGGTCTATCAAGAACTCATAATATACCTCAGTACTTGTACCCAGAGTGATATTATTTAAGTTAAAAGGGTATAAGTCCGTACTATAGGCAATGTTAAATTTATAATCTGTATTTTTACCTGGTTCATAATTACTCCAGGAGCCACTATCAGTGCGAGTCCCCATAGGAAGTGTTGTATCTAATCTATTTTCTGCTAAATCTTTGGCATCAATACTCAAAGTATATTCACCAATAGTCATTTCTTTAGGTATCTGGCAGATACCTACCCAGGTATCATTTAAAAAATCACTTTTTGACCAGGGTGTATCAATTGGTGTTACCGAATATTGAGCATAAGGTGAGGTAAGACCGAAGGTAACAGTTGGAGTAATACATGTCTTCATACTTTCTGAAAATTGGATAACAAATTTAGTCGCACCTGACCCTACAGGATAGCGGTAATTAGAATCATTTGAATCATACAATAACTGCATCCCTTGAAGTATCTTTACTCGCTTAACCATCGGGGCAAAGTTATCTAAAATAACATCCCTGGTCTGATTAGCAGAATTCGATCGAATATCCTCAGCTATTACCTTTATCGTATAGCTACCATCCGGATACATTGCCTCATAATTCGTTTGGGCATCATTATAGGTAGCCGGGTCATTATCTATATCTCCATTCTTATCCCATTTAGTATTCCAATACTTATTTGCCGTAGGAGTCCCTGCGGCAAATGGGTCATTGGTAACCCAGTAATAGAAGCCAGTAGAGCTTTGCCCATCGTAGATAAGCTCAAAATTATCGTTATCAGGTTTAGAATCAAATTTAATATATTCTATCTTATTGCCAATGGTACTTCCATCCTGTAAGAACTCAGCATAGATTTTATAAACAGAGCATCTATGTCCTGCACTATTACCATTTGAATCAGTCCGAGGGTCAAAAGCATCTGCCTTTATATCTATCCGATTCCAGAGGATATTGCCAGTAATTTGAGTATTAGTTCTATCTCGGTATAAAGTAAAACTGGTCACCGTAGGATTGGCATTGTCAGTAAATGGACTTAACCCATTACTCCTTAATGGATTATAGTCACCATCATCTTCTTCAAAGTGTAAGTGAGGATGGACTAAAACATTGCCAATAACGCCCAAAAGAGTCTGACCTGCAATTACCGGATCGTTTACATGGAGATTATTCTCAGGATCCATATGGCGATATGTATATGCTCTACCATCATCCCCATTAACCACAACTCGTCCATTTCCACCTTCTACAATCTCTCCGATTATTCCACTTACAGCAGGATATACATTAGTCCCTGCACCTTCTCCTATATCTACACCAGCGTGGAAATGAAGTGGATCGGTTCTATACTCTCCAAGTGTACCTGTAATAGGATGTTGAGTAGTAGTTCCTGGTACTGGCCAGATATAACCCAATACTATATGAGGAGTAAGAATAAATAGGCTACTTAAAAGAAAAAAGGTCTTTTTTATCATTTTTATTCCTCTCTTGATATAGATTTTATCAGAGTACCATTTTTATCAAACCAGTACTCTTTAACTATCTTAATTCGTGCATTTGTTTCCTTAATATATGAATTTGCTAATTTACCTATGTAAAATATAATAAAATTATCCTCTGTAATACATTTAAGTCTACACATATAGGCATTTTTTCCTTCAACAATATTCTCTTTTCTCCATAGTTCATTTCCCTTATCATCCATTACAATCAAATGCTTTTTCTCTCTCTCCCGGAATTTTTTAGCTTCCACTTTCCTGTCAATGGTTGAAACAACTATGGCACAGAAACTCCCATCCTTGGAAAACGTTATATCCGCCCCTCCACCGTCAATCCTTATCCCTCCAACCCGTTCTATCCTTTTACTCACCCCATTATCAAAAAATATGTCTAGCGGCGCTTCTCCCCACTCAGAATCAGAACAAAAAACATATTTGCCATTAGATGAAACCTTAACATAGGGAGGATATGAAAAAAGACCAACTTTGGGTTTCCACAATACATCCCCTTCTGTATTTATTACTATGCAGTCTGTAGATATTCCATAGGGTGGTTTATCAGACGGTTTTGCCGATATTCTAGTAGTAGTTACAACAATATACTTTCTGTTTTCAGAAATTTTTACCTCTGCCGCACTTTGCTTTCCAAGAATCCATCTTTGGACAGGTATTTCCTTCTTTAACCTTCCTTTTTCATCCAAAAATTTAATTGATTTTGCTCTCCCTTGAGCATTTTCATCTTCTACAAATATCACCTTTGGATACTGCACCTTCACTGTCTCTGTTACCTTCTTCTTCTCCAACCCCTTCATCCCCAAAGCCCTTGCCTCTTCTACAGTCATCTCTGTTTCACCAAAGATAACATCAGCAATAGGTTCATCAGATTTGTATTCAAGGACCAATGCTGGTTCTATAGTCTCTGTGCCGACGACTGTTTCTGTTCCCTGGGTTTGGGCAAATCCCTTGCTTGCCAACAATCCCAAAACCACCCCTAAGATTAGTGCCTTTTTAATAGACATTTCACATTACCTCCTTTGAGTTTTATTTTTATATTTTAATAATTTTTGGTGTTAAAGTAATAACTATTTCTCTTGTTGTATCTTGTGATATTTTTCGTTTAAAAAAATAACCTATTATGGGAATACTACCTATTATTGGTACTTTCTTTTCTGTGAATACCTTATCTTCTTTCATAAGTCCGCTTATAAAGAACGGTTGACCATCTTTAAGTATTACAGTCGTATTGGTTTTCCGAGAAGTGATGATAGGTTGATTTTGATTTGTAAAACCATTTAAGGTATTATAATCAGTATTAATGGTTAATTTAATAAGGCCAGTTGTAGTTATTTGTGGAGTTATTTGAAGGGTTAATCCAACATCTTTTGATGTCTCTATCTTTTCATAAGTAGATTGTGGAATATAATATATCTTATCAGTAAAGTCCAACTCTCCTGTTTGGTTGTTTAAGATTGAGATTCTTGGGGTAGCCTTGATTTTGGCAGAACCTTTACTAACTAATAGATTAATAAAATCAGATAAAGATAATGGAACAGAAATATTTCTAATATTTATATCAAAATTTTTTCTCAATGTATCCTCCCACCTTTCATAAATATTATTATATTCCTTACGTTTTGAATATTCATTCCATGACTCCTGATAATACCTTCCACTTGTATTAAAACTTAAGAATTCAAAGATATGGTTCCAATCTATTCCTACTTTCTTGCCTTTAGCATATATAACTTCCATGACTGTAACTCCAATTTCCACTTGCTCAGATAGAATATCAACATTTTTAATAATCTCTTTAATCTCAATAATTTTACTTGGTATATCAGAAATCATAATCGTATTTAATGTATTGTCACAGATTACCTTACCTTTACTTGATAATCGTTGATTGATAAATGGTATTACTGAAGTTACAGAGATATTTTGAAATCTATAAAAGTAATTCTCAATACCATCATTCCCTGAAGTTCTTTGTTTATCGAGTTGCTTTAAAGCCTCAATTATCGAATTTACTTTTGATGGGAGATCAGTAATCAGGACAGCCCGCTGGTCCTTTAAAACTGCAAAAGAACCATCATCGCTTAATGAGGATGAGATAAAATCTACCAATTCCTCAGCAGAAATATTTTGGAATTTATAAATATTTGAAATAGTTAAATCATCCTGGTCATTGATAATGCGAAGGTTTATATCATCTTTTGAATTTTTTATCTCTAATTGAATAGGAATCTCTTCTGAATAAACCATAGTAGCCCATAATGTATCAGCAAGCACTCCTATTGCCAGCAAGCAAACCAATCCTAAACTCATCTTACACCTAACCATAATTTTATCCTGGCAATCTGTGGCAATCTGCGTCCTATTATTTTTAACCATAATTCTACCACCTACTAAAGATTTTTTAAACGATTGTTTTAGGTTAAACATTTTAAATCAACCTCCTTATTTTATTGGTAATTGGTTAAATGGTAACTGGTTAAATAATTACCAGTTACCAATTACCAATTACCAGTTGCCAGTTACCAATTACCAGTTGCCACTCACCAATCAATTGAAATTCATAGAAATTCATTGTTTTTTTGCCACCAATTTCTACAAATTTCTATATATTTCCTACCCGGATTACACGGATTAATTTGCTTCGCAACATTCTTTGAATTCGGATTTTTTTATTTTCTTTATCCGTTTCATCCGCTAAATCCGATTACTATAACTTTTCTAACCTTCACTGATAATATGGTCGTACCTCGACAATCTTGCCAAACTGAGCACCATTAATCCGTAAGTATGCATAATAATGATTAAAAATAGATACATCATCACCATCATCATTTTTACCATCCCAGTATACTTTATATTTTCCTTTTGTTAAACTCCCAGAATATAATCTACGGATTAAATCCCCTCCCATATAAGGACTAAAATGTATTCTAATTTCTATATAACTATCTGCGTTTAATTTAACTATTACTTCATTTTTGCCTCCTTCACCTGCAAACCATGCGCTATAGAAATCATTTTGTGTAGGAAAATTTAAACTTACCAGTGCGTACTTATCCCCAAACGAATCTGCTTCTGCTTCGACATAGTTTTCAGCAGGATGTGGTGTAGAGAGTAGCTCTGTCCATGTTTGCGAGCCGACATCAAATTTAAAGATTTTAAGATTATTTTCGTTTTTACCTGCTACCTCCTGGTCAGTGTAGGGAATAGCAATCTTTACTGTTTGAGTGGCATTAACATTATTTGATATTACCAGGCTGCAAATTCCCGTTAGCAAAATTTCTAAAAAAAATCTTTTTTTAATCATCTTTAAATTTACCTCCATGATTTTCATTTTATTTAATTTAGTGTTTTTAATATATCATATATTTCTGATTATTGTCAACAATTTTTGTAAGCGTTCAGGTGGTGTAACAAAAGGAGATGTGGAGATTAAGGAGATAGGGAGATATTATTAAAAAAATTGAAATTAGTAGAAACTAATAGAAATTTATGGGAATTTGTTGTTTCCCACAATCAATTTCTACCTATTTCTATAAATTTCAATCTATTTCTATTATCTTATCTCCATATCGCCCTTATCTCCTTATCCCCTTTCTTACACTTTTGAGATATAGCCTGAACGGTTACCATTTTTTTAATGGGACGCAGATTTTCACAGATGGAGACAGATGAATTATTTCCTCAAATCTGCGTCCATCTGTGTCTCCAAAAAGATTAATCTGCATAAATCCTAATATATCACAGAACCTATCATTAGTCAACAAAAATATTTGTAACTGTTCACCGCAGAGACAAAAGAGTTCGCACAGAAAAAAATTAAAATCTATTTACGATACGCAACAATTCTGGCTTGCCTGCTGAACATTCGGCAAGCACGTCCTATGTATTTCCATGTCTGCCTCAATAATCTTTTCTGTTATCTGATTTATTTCTATGTCTTCTCTGTTCCTCTGCGTCTCTGCGGTAAATTACCACCTGAACGGTTACAATATTGGATTAATGTCCCCAGAGAGAGAGTGCGCGGAAGGTCTCACCAATAAGGTTGGATTTATAGAATTTAGCCTTTTGTTTTGCTTGTAATTCAGAGGTTTCTGCTTTTTCTTTTGCTTTTATAGATGCCATTAAACTTTTTGTATAGCCACCGGCCTGGTGAGCGACCTGGGCTACTTCTAATAAATCTTGTGCATCTTTAAGCATGTCCGGTGAGTATTTATCTGCTTGAGCGGATTTAGCTCTGGCAATTGCCTTTTTAGCCTCTTCAATAGAGTAATTTGCCTCATTTTTTTGTGAGTCAATGATATTCGCTATCCTTTCCTCGACGCGCATTGCACGTTCTAAAAACAAATCTTTTTCTTCTTTGATTTTTTTGCGGTCTTCTTCCAGTTTTCTTTTTTCAGCCGCGGCTAAAGCACTTTGTTCTTCTGCTTGCTTTTTAGCCTCTTCAAGCAATTTTTTCTCTTCAAGTAACCGTTGTTTTTCTGCGTTTAAAACTAATGATTTTTCTTGTAATGTAAGTGCCTTTTGTTCAAGGTCTAATATCTTTTCTTCCTGATTTGAGATTTTCTTTTCTGAATCTTTTAGCGTAGATTGTATCTGTTTCTTTTCCTCTTCTACTTTCTTTCGTTCTTTATCACTTACAACTTTCTCTTGTTCTAAAGCAAGAAGTTTCTCTTCAATAATATTTTTTTCTTCCTCTAACCTTTTCTTTGCCTCAATAGCGTTTTTCATCTCCTGTTCTACATTTTCAATGCTCTTTTCAATTTCAAGTTTTTCTGTTTCACTCAAGATTTTCTCTTCTGGCACTTCTTTGATTTCAATCTTTGGTTCTTCTTCAATTTCAACTTTGGGGTTTTCAATTATTGTTGGAGGTTGGACAATCAGTTTTGGTTTTACTGGTGATTTTTTAACTGTCTTAGGTTCTTTCTCCACTTTTGGTTTAGGTTCTTCTATGGGTTTTTCTTTCAATATCTCGATTTCTTCCTCTGATAATTCCTTTTTAACCAGTGGTTTAATTTCTTTTTCCTCTTTTATAGGTAATTGAGTTTTAACCTCGCTAACTCCAGGTTCTGGTGTTTCCTGCTCAGTTAGTTGGACCCCCGCTAAAACTAATAAAACCATAAAAGTACATCCTGAGATAATTAACAAAGTAATTGTTGTCATCAATATCCCTTTGTTTGATTGCATAATATTAAACCTCCTTTTTTCGTAGGCGTTCAGGTGGTGTAACAAAAGGAGATGTGGAGATTAAGGAGATAGGGAGATATTATTAAAAAAATTGAAATTAATAGAAACTAATAGAAATTTATGGAAATTTGTTGTTTTCCACAATCAATTTC